>BQIY01000244.1 GCA_021604265.1 Nitrospirales bacterium | reverse complement strand
CGTTGGTTAACGTGTTTACAGACATTGTCTTGGATTTTTCATCCCGCCTGACTGTCATTCCTCTATCAAACTTGCAATTTTGGCTCTTTCTGGCCTAGGTCAGCTTATTTTCAATTTTTTTTCCGGCTGGGGTTAACTTTTCAAAAAACAATACCGATGGAAGTGAATAGACATGAAACAATGGACAAAAAAACCACAAAACCACAAAAAGCATACTTCAAATAATGGGGACAATAGCCCAAGTTGAAGAGTTTTACAGAACATACCGTGAGACACAATAACTTTATGAGAGACAAGAGCACCTTTCTGGACCAATGCTCAGAACTCGAGGCCTCAAGCTTGCCTTATCCAAGACTGCAGACGCTTGAGGGCGGCAGGGGTTCATTGTTTCTGTCTAACGCTCGATGAGGAAACTACGATGACCGTTTCTTTACAGCATCAAGATTACTGGGAACTTGAAGAAGGGACATTCGACAATACCCCCAATCCCCAATTTTACTTTCCCTCAGCTAAGCACGAAGAGGGGCTGCATCGCAGTCTCTATGGATTGACAGCGAACAAAGGGGCTGTCCTCATTTCTGGAGAAATTGGTTGCGGGAAAACACTCTTGAGCCGCGAACTGATCTTAAAGCTTCCCAAGGATCGTTATGATATCGCCCTCATAGCGAATCCCACATTTGGCGCTGATCAATTTCTGAAGGAAGTCTTGTATCAGCTTGGTCTCCAAGCGATTGGAAGTAAAATTGAGATGTTGCATCAGTTGAATGATCATTTGCTGAAGAATAGCCAAAATGGAATCAGCACGGTGGTCATGGTTGATGAAGCTCAAGCGATTCAGGACGAAAAGATTTTCGAAGAACTTCGCCTCTTGTTGAACTTTCAATTGAATGATCGATTCCTGCTCACCTTGGTCTTGCTGGGTCAGCCGGAACTCCAAGATCGGTTGATGGCTATACCCCAATTGTCGCAGCGTATTGCTGTGCGGTCTCACCTTATCTCGCTCAATGAAGAAGAAACGGCGGCCTATGTCCAATTTCGTCTGAAGGTTGCCGGCTGCCAAGTCGAGCGGTTTACCGAAGAGGCCTTGACCATGATCTTCCAGCAAACGGGGGGAGTGCCGCGAAGAATTAACACGCTCTGTGATTGGTGTCTCCTGCTTGGTTATATGGAGAGGGCCAAAAAAATTGATCGGGCTGTTGTGACCCGTGCCATCAACAACGTTTTGTAGAGGGATGGGAGACAAAAATAATGCCTCGTTTGAGTGAATTAATTCGCATACCGAGTACAACGGCTGTCTTGCCGAAGTCCTTTTTGGAATTAGAATATTTTTCTGGAACCAAGGAGCAGTTGGCCTTTCCTTCTTTGGGAACCCCCAATCACGTGTTTGTGACTCATGATGGGCCGGCTCACAATGAATGCACGCTGGTGGAGCTCGTCGATGAGGCATTCGCCGGGATTGTTGAGCAGGTTTCACACGAGAGGCTTATTTCTCTGGAAGGAATGAGAAGCATCGCCGTACGCATTGCGCAAGATTTACACCGTAGTGAACAGCTAGTGTCTCAAGTTTTTTCCGAAAAGTATTCCGCCCCGCGTATTGTCTCGAATGCTCTCAATGTCGCCGTGCTTTCAACGAAAATGGGAATGGGGCTCAGCTATGCCAACAAAGAGTTAATCGACTTGGCATTGGCTGCGCTGTTGCACGATATTGGAAAATTCCTTTTGCCTGAGGCCCTTGTCGATAGCACTGAAATGAGTGAGGCTGATAATGAGAAACTTTTCAAGAGACATCCAGAATTGGGATACAACATTCTCAAGAAACTCTCAAGCGAGCCATGGCTTGCAGAAGTCGTGTGGCAGGAACATGAACGTTGGGGAGGGCAGGGATATCCGAAAGGCCTCAAAGGCGAGGAAATTCATCAGTATGCGCAGATCATCGGACTCGCAGACAGATTTGAGACGATGGTCAACGATGAAGGTCTTTCGTCGCACGATGCGATTCGTCTTTTGTTAACAAACGAAAAGCTGAATTTTCACGGCCAACTTCTCAAAGTCTTAGTTCAGCAAATCTCTCTTTTTCCTGTCGGGACCGTTGTTCGTTTAACGACAGGAGAAGTGGGAACGGTTGAAAAGACGAACCCGCAACATCCACTGAGGCCGGTCTTACGGATGAATCGTTCGGGCAATAGTCAAACTGATAGTTCATTGAGCCTGAGAGATCTTAGTCAGGATACCCTGACCCATATTAAAGAAGTCATGAAAGATCATCAAGGATAATGACGGTCAAACGACCTCCCAACAGATTTCGTATCAAAAGTCATGAAGGTGTGGAGAAGAGCCACGTATTCAGTGGCGGCTCTTTTGTCTTAGGCATAGGATTTATCCTGGCTTTGGCCGCATGTGCAGGTCCGGCAAAGTCCTCTCTTGATCTTGAAGATATTGAGCCGGTACAGGTGCCAGCCTCTCCTCTTCCAGTTGGAGATGTGTATGCCGATGAAGAAACCTTTCGTCCCGACATGACTATTGCTCCTGGGGATACCCTAGAGATCAGTCTTCGAGCAGGGAAGAAAGCGGAT
Organism: Nitrospirales bacterium; assembly: GCA_021604265.1. The sequence continues at coordinate 2,273 of BQIY01000244.1, read as the reverse complement.
TCTATGACCGCTATTGTTCCAGATGATGGCGTACTGAAGCTCCCGTTGATTGACACCGCGGTTAGCGGATTGACCGTCAAGCAAGCTGAATCTCGTATTGAAGCCGATCTCTTGGCTTTCTATCGTGATCCGCTGGTCCAAGTGTCTTTTAAAAAGAAAAAGGTCAGAGTCAAGCAAGTCTTAGTTGTTGGAGAGGTGCTGAAGCCGGGAGTCATTCCCTTGACGCGACATATGGACGTTCTCACCTCTATCGCCAAGGCTGGCAATTATAAAGAAAGCGCCTTATTAGAGGAAATTCGGATCATACGTGTACAAGATCAGAAGCCCGAAGTGCTCACCGCGGATGTGGCTCGTCTTCTCACGTATGGGGACTGGAGTAAAAACCTCAATCTTCACGAGAATGACATTGTGTTTGTTCCTCGGTCAAGCTACGGAAAATCAGCGGAATTCGGGCGGAGGTTATTGCCGTTTGTTCAACTAATTTCTGCGCCCTTTGTGTCATTGTCGGCTTTTAAGGTGTTGACGGAGTAAATGCTGTATGCCCAGAACGTGTGTTCGTTAATTAATTATGGATCAGCGTGATCTAAATATTTTCGACTACTGGAAAATTATTTCCAGGCAGAAATACATCATTGTCGCTGTTACGCTATTGGTGACGCTGACGACGAGTGGCCTCCTCCTTGTATTCGGTCCGCCTGTAGAATATGAAGCGACGACAAAGGTCCAGCTTGCGAAAAATGCTCATCAGGACATTCGTGCAGATCAGGCTCGTTCGCGTTTGCACAGTGACACCATGGCCTCACACGTTGAGATGGTGAAAAGCTTTCCAGTCATGAGACTTGTTGCCGAAGAATTGGACCTTCTGCCAAAGGATGCTTCCCCAGAAACTCGGGAAACGGAACCTTACTTGAACACGATTTATGGCCTACAAGAACAGGTACGCTCCAAACAAGAAGGCTCGACGAATATTCTCAACATCACCGCGACGGCCAACACTGGAGAAAGTGCGGCACGGTTTGTTAATGCGGTCGCACAGGCCTATCTGGAAGATCGTATGAGTGCTCGCGCCCGGCGTGTCGATGACGCACGTCGATTTACCGAAGCGCATCTCGCCAGGGTCGGAAAAAACCTCGATGCGGCGGAAGAGGCTCTTCGCCAATTTAGGGAAGTCACGGGTCAAGTATTTTTGACTGAAGAGGCCAAAGGTCGATTGAATGTTATTACAAACCTTGAGGCTGAGTATGATCGAGTCCGTCAAGAAAAACTTGAAGCCATGAATCAAGTGCAAAAATTAGAAAATGAAGAACTGCTGTATGATTTCAACCAAGGAAGTTTTTATGGGGAGCGTATATATACCAGTGACCAAACATCCATTCTTTTTAAGCAGAACCTTGTTCTTGCAGAGCTTCTTCGAGAGCGAGAGGTCTTACTCATTGATGTGACACCCAGGCATCCCGAGATCCAGAAACTCAATCGAAGAGTTCAGAGTATTCAGTTCGAAATGGTCGGAGAGCTGGAATCCAAAATCGAGTACCTCCAAGATCAAGCCCAACGACTGAAAAGTCAACTTGATCAGCAACGAGAGGAATATCAGGGATTTCCAGCGGCGGCTATTCAGCTTTCTCGTCTTGAGCGCGAGGTTCGCGTCAATGCCAATTTGTATACAACGCTGCGAACCAAACAACAGGAAATGCTTATCGACAATACCTCACGGTTCGAGGAAATCACCATTCTTGAGCCAGCGCGTATTCCTCAAAAGCCGACGAACGCTGCTGATGGGTTGATGAAGACGATGATTAGTGCCCTTCTTGGATTATTCTTAGGGATGATCGCGGCGTTTGTTCGGGAATCACATGGCACTTCAATTGGGCAATCCCAAGAAATCGAAGCATATTTAGAAGTTCCTGTGCTTGGTGTCGTTCCAAAATTTGATGAGCGAGCTTTGAAGAAACTAGCACGGGAACAGGTTGGGGAAAAGGAGAGTGAAGAGAAAGTGGGGATTTTCTCAAAACTATTTTGTCTGTTAGCCCCACAATCTACAGTATCCGAAACCATTCGTGCGATTCGTTCTAATCTTCAATTTGCTTGTGCTGGACGAGAAATCAAAACAATTCTCATGACGAACCTTGGATTTGAAAAAGGTCGGCTTTCCACATCTTCGGGAAGTGCCACGCTTGTCAATCTTGCACTCTTGCTTGCTGAGGATGGGAAACGAGTCCTTCTCGTCGATGCCAATCTACGAAATCCTGTCATTCATGAACGTTTTGGCTTAG
>BQIY01000243.1 GCA_021604265.1 Nitrospirales bacterium | reverse complement strand
CCAAAGAAGCCAATCTAGCACGTACTCAATGGCCTATAACTTGAATAATCATTCACGGGCTGTCTTGGCCGCTCATCTGTTGGCCTCAGAAGTGATTGGCGCCGGTTGTGATGGCCCACTTTCACATACGCGACCCAATTGGGTGAATTACTTGACGCTTGTTGGCACTCATCGTGGGAAAAATCGTGTGCATCTGGCGGACGCATTTTGTGGAATGTGCGGGGTGAGGCCTCCGTCGATTATTCCTTCATTGACATTGAACGAGATGGATTTGCCTGCGGGGTTCAGTAGTTTTATTTCAAGTAATGGCATTCGAGTAGCTCTCGTGATCGGATCGGGGGATGTCGATCGACGGATTCCTCTTCAGATGTGGGAAGAATGGATTCGTACATTTCTCACAGCATGTCCGGAAGGACGTGTGATATTAATTGGTGGAACCGGAGAGCGTGAATTGACCCATACGCTTTTAGATCGGATGCCATCGCTCTCTATGAGTCGAATTTGGGATGCGTGCGGGCAGACGTCTCTGACGCAGTTAGCGACGATCTTGTCACAGTGTACATGGGTGGTGGGTTCTGATACCGGTCCTCTTCATTTAGGAGTGGCCTGTGGAGCCAAAGTCCAAGGCTTCTATTTTTCTCGTGCGCGTGTCCATGAGACGGGGCCGTATGGACATGGTCATTGGGTGTGGCAGGCGGAAACGTCAAATCAATATGAAATAGGGGAAATTGAAGGTGTCGTAGTAGGGGAAGGTACGGATAGCCAAACTGGCAATGTGAGTATCAAGCCGGACCAGTGGCCAATCAAAGAAAGTGTTGAACTCTTACTGACCGAGACCTGTTCTTCGGTCATTCCAGAAGGCTGGAGTCTTTGGAGTAGTCACGCAGATGATTGGGGCGCGTATTTTATCCAATATGCTGATTCAAGTAGAGAGGGTGTTGGTGAGCGGGAACAGATATGGAAAACGCTCCATGACAAAAATGTTGACTGGGAGGCCGTTCGAGAACATATGAGCATGCCCACATATTCTCACGTGACAGAGCAGACGATATGAAAATTCTCTTGCTCGGATTTCCTATCTTGAAAAATGCCTTTTTGCAATGTGGGCATGATGTGCTGACCTGTACAACTGATCAATGTGGAGATATTTGGATTGATGAATTTCCTGTCTCGATTGATCGAGTTCTCCAGTCACTTCCTTGTGGTTGGAGTCCAGACTTTGTGTGCTTAATGGATGAGAGTTCACATCCCATGTTTCTTGGATTGGAGCATCTTTCTCTGCCGACCGCCTGGTACACGATTGACGCCCATCTGCATTTACATTGGCATAAAGACTACGCAGCGGTATTTGATTTTGTGTTTGTCGCTCAAAAGGATTATGTGCCGGATTATGCGTACGATACCTCACGTCAAATTGTGCAATGGTTGCCGTTATTTTCCGACCTTGAGCGTGATCGGCATTGTCCATTACCAAAAATTTATGATCTGAGTTTTGTGGGTGCCATGAATCCTAGGTGGAAGCCCGGGCGGAGTCGATTGTTAGAGGCTGTGCGTGAACGAATCCCTCTCTATACCTCGACTGGAGAGTATGTGAGTGTCTTTAATCGCTCGAAGGTGGTCTTGAATGAAAGTGCGGCCAATGACGTTAACTTTCGTGTGTTTGAGGCATTGGCCTGTGGAAGTTTGTTATTGACAGAACGAGTGGGAAATGGGTTTGAAGAACTGTTTCAGGATCGAAAGCATGTCGTGATGTACGATCGGAGCCATATAGATCAAATCATCGAGTCTGCACAGTACTATGCTTCTCATACACAGGAGCGGGAGGAAATTGCGCATGCTGGTCGAGAGGTTGTGCTGAATGCACACACGACGGTGCATCGTGCTCAAACGATTGCTGAAACCGTACAAGCCGCCGATGTCCAGACGTTCGTCAGCACTCGGCACGCCAAGCTTTCAGAGGTGTATCGAATATTAGAGCGAGTCTATGAGTATGCCGGCCGTGCCTATGAGGCTGCCGGTCATCGATATCACGATTCAGTTTCACAATTTCGTGAATGTGTCAGGGTTCGTGAAACCTATCATAATGCGCGAATGATGATTCGATGCCAATAAAGTCATGAAAGGCGAGTGTTGAGAGTATATGAACATTTTTCAGCGTAATCTGAGTATCCTTTCTCAGCGTCATCAAGCACTTGCCTCTCGGCTTCAACAAGATGGTCGTCAGGTGTTGAATATTCAACCGGCCAAAAACGGGTTGCCGACGGCGACCTATAACGGCCAACGGATACATAGTGCCTATGATCCGCAAAAGGAGGCTCAGGTTTGGGCCAAAGGCATCGTTCAGGATGTTCAGCCGGGCGAGGCCATTCTGATTCTTGGAATTGGCCTGCTCTATCACGTTGAAGCCTTATGTCAGGCTCTTCCTGACGATTCGCCTCTTCTCATTCTCGTTCCCGACGTCAATGAGCTGAAAGATGCGATGACCGTGCGGTCTCTGGTCGGGTGGGGTGAGCAGGTACAGTGGTTATGGGGTGAGGTTGAGGAGCTGGTTACCGACGTCGGTCAGTCGTATCCAAGAATTCGATTTGTAACCCATGCGTCGTCGGCCATGCTTCATGAAGACTACATCAGAACATTTCAACAAGGGTTGCGTGATCGAATCTCGCAGCAGCGGGGAGGTGCGTTACATATTGCTGTCGTCGGGCCAATCTACGGCGGCTCGCTTTCTGTCGCCTACCATGTGGTGGCCGCGTTACGCACCCTTGGACATCGTGTGAGTTGGATTGACCACTCGATGCATTATCCGGGATATCAAAACTTAGAAAGTCTCCGTGATCCTCAGTTACGCATGACGATGCAGAGCCGTTTCAGTGAAATGCTTGGGATTGTGAGTTTGGCACATGTCGCGGACGACCCCCCAGATCTTGTGTTGGCCATGGCTCAAGCGCCCTTATCAATGCCGGTTCTTGAGCAATTGCATAAGAAGAAGGTCGTGACAGCCATGTGGTTCGTTGAAAACTTCAGACATTTGACCTATTGGCAGCAAGTTGCGACGGGATATGATTTTTGGTTTGTCATGCAGCAGCAGGCATGCATTGATGCGCTCACCCGAGCGGGCGCCAGGCAGGTGACCTATTTGCCGCTTGCGGCTAATCCTGACGTTCATAAGCCTGTCGTATGTAGTGCAAATGAGCGGGAAGAATTTTCCGCTGATGTGTCTTTTCTTGGCGCCGGCTATCCCAATCGACGTCAGATGCTTCAAGCCTTATTGAATCAGGGATGGACGTTCAAATTATGGGGGAACGAATGGGATGACCCTGGATGTTTAGGGGAGGTCTTACAGCGTAATGGCGAGCGCATTGACTCAGAGACGAGTGTGAAAATTTTTAATCACACCAATGTCAATATTAATGTCCATTCATATACCGGACAAGGTTTCGACCCGAACGGTGACGGGATCAATCCACGTACCTTTGAGTTAGCTGCCTGCGGAGCCTTTCAAGTGACCGACCGCAGGACGCTCTTGTTTCAACATTTTGATGAGTCGATGTTGGGCATTCTTGATAGACCTGAAGATCTTGTGCCGACTGTGAAGAGGTATCTTGCTGATTCAGATGTCCGTCGTGCCATGGCTGAAACCTCGCGGCAGCATGCTCTCGCTCACCATACCTATGTGCATCGAATGAAAGCTCTTCTTGGAACAGTCGGTCTTCATATGCCGGATCGTGTGGGGGAGGTCTTGCGTGGCGATCGAAGTACGGCTTCATTGATCAAAAAGAGTCACGCTACTCCAGAATTGATTCCTATTCTGAAGTCGATCCCTGAATCTCATCGTCTGGAATTGCAAGATGTGGCTGAGGACATTCGATCGAAAGGACCGACAGCTGTTCTGAGCCGAGACGAATTGCTGATTTTAATGATGGATGAGTACCGTCAGGAAACACGGGATTTTGTGTAACACTCAAAAAATATAAACCCAAAGCGTGAGATCAGTTGTGACAGTTAAGAGAGGATAGCGTCGGTTCATTTTGCACGTTTCACTTTGAAGTTCTTTCATGGGTAAACACGTTCTCATCATCAATATCACTCGAATGGGTGACCTGGTTCAGATGACACCGTTGTTACAACGTTTGGAGTATGAGTGGCCGGGGGTGGCCATCGATCTCATCGTGGACCGAGAATTTTCCCACATGGCAAGTCTTCTTCCTGGAATTCGCCATGTTCTGGCGTATGACTTTCAAGATCTCATGGATAACGTTCGTGTCCGAGCGCACGATCTGGTTTCCTTATATCAAGATGTCGCCAGATGGGCGACCCCTCTTATGGCCAACGGCTATGATCGAGTCATCAACTTAACGTTTAATCGAAGAAGTGCATTTTTAACGGGTTATCTTGGAATGCAGGATATTCGAGGATTGACGACCGCGCCTGACGGCAGTGTGATTGTCAATAATCCTTGGATGACGTATTTCCTCGATATGCATGTCTATCGGAAGTTTAACCGTTTTAATCTCGTCGATGTGTATGCACTGGGTGGAAGCGGGCCGGGACCGTACCTATCCGTCAGGCTAAAAGAGGATGCTGGTGATCGTGAATGGGCCAAATCATTTCTCACGGCATCCGGGTCTCCACCATGCTGGATCGGTGTACAGATTGGCGCCAGTGATGTCATGAAAGCGTGGAGACCGGGGTATTTTGGACAGACGATGGCGTTTATCAGCCAAAGGCTGAACGTTGGGTTTGTCTTAATCGGAACAAAAAAGGAAATGCCGTCAGTCCAAGAAGCGGTTCGGGCCTATAAAGAAGCTGGCGGCGTTGCGCCACTGTGTCATGCGATTGGGAAAACCACGATCTCGCAGCTTGTTGG
>BQIY01000242.1 GCA_021604265.1 Nitrospirales bacterium | reverse complement strand
ATGCAAAAGACGGAGAGGTCCCCGCATGGCGATTTACGTTTCAGGATATGGACTTTGATTGGGACGATAGTCTCTATGGAAAAGGTGTCTGGTTTAACGTCAATGATGTGCCGATTATCCCCCTTCCCGAATTCCGCTATCCGCTTGGTAGTAATCGAAAGACCGGGTTACTGATTCCATCAGTCGGAGTCGACAATGTCTTTGGTTTTCGCTATCGCCAAGGATTCTTTTGGGCTATTAATCCCAGCCAGGACTTGACCGTGACTCCGCTCATTCTCAGCAAGCGCGGAGGTGGAAGTGATTTTGAATATCGGTATATTCTTAATCGACAGTCGCAGGGAAGTTGGTTGGTCAGTACCTTATATGATACGGATCAAAGTCGAGGACGTGCCGATATCAATGGTGTTCATATCCAGGAAGTGAATCCAGACCTTTCTGTGAAATTAATGGTCAATTACTCTACCGACCGTTCATTTTTACAAGATTTGAGCAGTTCAGGGTTTCTCCGGGCGCTGCCTAGCCAGCAGTCACTCTTGAATATTAATCAACGATTAGACCATGGAAGCCTGTACCTTCTCGGGCAATATCTTCAACCATTAGGGACTGGGGGAACTACGACGTTTCAACGAGTCCCTCAGATCGGACATATTTTCCCAAGTTATTCGGTATTGGGAAGCCCTCTTGCCGTAGGAATGGATTCCACGTTTGTTCACTTTTTTAGAGAGAAAGGGTTTCAAGTCAGTCGAATGGATTTTTTACCGGGGGCGTCTCTCAATGGCCTTCATCTTGGAAATGTGTTGGGAATTAAGCCGCAGGTCAAATTTCGGGAAGTAGCCTATACGCGAGGGGTCACATCCAAGAGAGTGCAAAGTCGCGAAACCTTTTGGGCGGCGCTGGAGGCCTACACGCACTTGTCCAAACGCTTTAGGCTTGATGAGCAGACACGGCTTCGTCATTCCATTGAACCGCGGGTCATCTATGAGTTCGTCCCGCCAACTGATCAGTCTGAGCTTGTCCTGATTGATGCAACGGATGATCTCATTAAAAAGAGTCTGGTGACCTATTCGTTGAATACGCGATTGAGTGAACAGAGCATGACCGGAGGATCCGGTACATGGCTTGACCTACTTGTGGCGCAAAGTTATCACGTTGGTGATCCCCCTGGCGAGGCTGAGTTATTTTCTGATATCTGGGGACGTGCGGCGTTTAATCGTCCCATCAGCTTTTCCCCGATGTTTTCTGATTTTCGGGCGTCGCTTGATACCTTTTATGACCCAACCCGCAAAAGGTTTAGTCAGTGGAATACAGACTTTCGACTGCAAGCCTATAATGCGTGGTATGTTCAAGTGGGACAACGATACACTCGATCTGGTCCACGAGTAAGGCGGGGTGATATTTGGACCCCGGTTTCTTTTAACGAGGTCTTGGACGCACAACAAGGTATTTTCTTTTTGACAGCAGGCGGTGCGGTCAGACTCCCGCTTGGGTTATCTGTTGGGGCTCAAGTCTATCGAGATGTTCGACGAAACCAGAATTCCGAACTTGACATTGTCGGACTGTATCAAAACCCTTGTCGGTGTTTTTCCTTCGGATTGTATTACATTGAATTTCCTGATCGAACACAGTTTAATTTTGTCTTTAGTCTCACGGGGCTTTGGTCCGGGACAGGAATCGGGCAGACCTTAATGGAAACCATTTTAGGTCCGTTGTTTATTGGTGACGCAAAGGGAGTGCCCTGGTCCTCTTCTCGTTAACCGGCCTGGCTTGTTTTGAAATGAAGGATGGGATGGCGATATTCAAGGTTCTGCAACAGTTGGCCATAGGAATGATCGTTCATTTGGGTTTCTTCATGGCCTTTCTCTGTACGTCTCCTGTCTGGGCTCAGGAGCGTATTACCGATCAAGTGGCGGTCACGGTCAACAAGGGGCGAGTCTTAGGCATTCACCGTGGAGAAGGTATTGCTCGTACTCCATTGATTGCTGGAGAGGCCATCGTTGATATTCAAGCAAAAGGGGTGACGGGTTTTGTGCAGACATCACTTCGACTGCTTGGGTATTCCGGCACATTGCAGCGCTGGAGCCCTCTCGAATTAGAAGTGTCTGAACAAGTTGTGAAATCGTATGTCACTCCACGATTAATTTTGGTTGTCGGAGAACAACGCATTTATGGTTTCCAGGGAGAAATTGGTCGATGGAAAGTTCAGGACCTTCGTCCCCGGGAAACGCTTCGAGAGGTCATCGTGAAGGACCATGTCGCCGTACTCGTGACGGCAAATCAAGCTTTGGGATTTTCTGCATTTACCGGCGGATTTTTCTCGAAAGATCTTCCCCATTCACAAGATATCATGACTAGCTATGCGAACGATAACATCGTCATCCTGAGTTTCAGTGATCGGCAATTACTCTTCAGGTCAGGTCTTGCTATTTGGGCTGAATTGCGATAGGGACAAGGAAAAATGAAAAGTGAAAAATCAGACGAGTGCGTTTGGATTTTTCGTCCGGCACTTTGTACGTTGCAATTTTATTTTACAAGTGTGTCTGACCGTGTGGTTCAGGTTCTTAGTTAGATGAGAGGGTGTTATGTGTCAGTCCTGCCTGGGTGAGTCCTGGGTAATCCACCCCGATAGGGCTGGTTGAGCAATGGGTGCCCCACCATTCAACGACTTCATGTAAAAATGGATCTTCCGGACCAGTGGCAAAGAGGTGTCCATAGAGATACCCTGTTTTGGTATCAAACAAGATGAAGATAGGCATCGAGGTTTTTTCGGGCACCATGGTCTCCTTCGTGAAGTCAGGAATGAAGCGCATGTTCAGTTTTTCCTGAGGTCTATCAATCCTTTCGGTCGGTCTTGTCCACTTCTTGAGTTCTCTGCTCATTCAATTCATCAAATATATTGGAATAATGTAGCGTGTGAGTTTTTCCTCGTTTTCCTGAATCAGAGAGAAGGGCTTAGTGATTTGACTGTCAGCGTGACGTGAAATGCCTTGGAATTCTCACTGCTGACTTGACCTTTATTGCATAAATAATGTTAGCTATCTTGCTATTAGCGTTGTTTTGATTAAGAATTTAGACTATTGCCGTAAACAGAATCGAAATTAGGAGAATTTATGGACTCCTCTGACGCAGACATGTCCTCGCAAAATCTCCCGCATGCACAGATTTTGCTCGTTGAAGACGAAAAAGATGTTCGAGAAGCCTTGAGTGCGCAACTTCAAGACGAAGGGCATCGGGTCGTTGAAGCTGAGTCAGGAACCGAGGCGTTTTCTCTGTTGCAACAATCGCCGTTCGATATTCTTCTGACCGATGTCATGGTGCCAGGCATCAATGGGATTGAACTGGTTGAACAGTTGGCCGATCTTCCCTCGCAACCCGTCACGATTGTGATGACAGGGTTTGGATCTGTAGAGATGGCCGTCAAAGCCATCAAAGCGGGAGCCTTTGATTTTTTACAGAAACCGTTTTCTGTGGAAGTGCTGAGTGCGACGATTGAAAGTGCGTTACGCGTCCAATCGCTCCGGAACGAAAATGTTGAGTTACGTCGAACGGTCAAAGGACAATTCGGGTTAGGTAATCTCATCAGTTCAAGTGAGGTGATGAAGGAAGTCTTTCGGCTTATTGAATGCGTTGCCGATACGGATAGTACAGTGCTCATTCTCGGTGAAAGTGGAACGGGAAAGGAGCTCATTGCGCAAACGACACACTTCCATAGCAATCGTCGGAAAGGCTGCTTAATTCCTGTCAATTGCGGCGCAATTCCGGAAGCCTTACTTGAAAGCGAATTGTTCGGCCATGAAAAAGGTGCCTTTACCGGAGCTGTGGCGACACGCGTGGGACGGTTTGAATTGGCGGCTGGCGGGACGATTTTCCTTGATGAAATCGGGGATTTGAGTCCTCCCTTGCAGGTGAAATTACTTCGTGTGTTACAAGAAAAAACGTTTGAGCGTGTGGGAGGGACTCGAACATTTAAGGCTGATGCCAGGGTGATCGCCGCGACGAATCAAGATTTAGAAGAATTGGTGGCGAACAAACAATTTCGAGAAGATCTCTACTATCGACTGAATGTTGTTCCCATTGTCGTTCCACCTTTACGTCATCGTGCAGAAGATATTCCGTTGTTGATTGAGCATTTTATGAGTATGTTTAATGAGCGACGCTCGTCAAAATTAACAGGCATTACCCCAGAGGCGATGACCCTCCTGTGCAGCTATCAATGGCCTGGAAATGTCCGAGAACTTGGAAATATTATTGAACGGATGGCAATTTTGAAACGAGATGGAGCCATAGATCTGGCTGATCTGCCTGAAAAAATTCGATCCCCTCATGCGGTGCCGACAGCCAATGTTTCTGCCGCCATTCCTGTTAGCGGGATCAATCTTTCGACAACTGTGGAAGAATTCGAAAATCGATTGATTCTTGAAGCACTTGAACGAACGAATTGGGTGAAAAGTAAAGCGGCTCAATTGCTCCATATCAATCGTACGACACTGATTGAAAAACTTAAAAAGAAATCCTTAGCCGAAATTGTGGCAAATCGAACTGGACGAGAGGCGAACCCCATTACCTCTGTCTAATCTTCATGTGCGTTTCCAGCCTTCCTGGTTTAGCCTCATCCCCAAATAGTTCTCTTCACTGAGAGACGATGTTTCTGACCTTTCCGTCAAGCATTTGACGGGATAGTCAGCATTGATCCATCTGGATATGCGATAAATTTCCCCTTGTTTCCAATATGTTGCCCCGTATTTTCTGCTTCTGTAGGTTCAGGCAACACTCTCGGTCTAGTTTTTGCTATTGACCTTCATACGAAGAATTATCAGGGGCCATTGTCTGTGTATTGGATCTATATTGTTGCGAGTCTTCTTATGTCGCCGATGTTGAGTTAT
>BQIY01000241.1 GCA_021604265.1 Nitrospirales bacterium | reverse complement strand
GTTAACAATTTCCGTGGAAAGTGCTTCACCGGCGCATAGAAAAATCCCCGAATCCAATAGATCCGTCCTGGCAACGTCCGAAAGATTCAGCAACGAATCAAGCGCATTTTTCAAATTTTCTTGCATTTTCTCAAGTTCGACCCTCCGGGACTCTTCCCGCGGCCTCTTATCCAGATTGGGTTGAAGGCCGTGATTCGTTTCAATGATTTTCATCACCGAAGAGAAAGCCTTGTTACCCTTTTCACAATCTATAGTTTTTTTACGATCTAATCCCATACATAGGCAGAGGGCCTTAAAAATTTTTTGAGTCTCTTCCTTTGAACAAACAGGTGTTGTATCGATCCAATAAGCCGAACGCCATTTTGAATTTTTTTTATCAGTAGGCCTTGGCATATTCCGCTCCTGTCCGGTTCCTGATAGGGGAGGGGCTGTGATACTCAGGATTGCATCACCCGGTTGGCTCATGACTTCCAGCCGTTGCCCCCCATTATGCAAGCGTTAGGGCATCCTCCCTTGAAACGTATTCTCACTCGTTTTGTTGGCTAATTTTGTGGCGGTTCCAAATGGATCATGACTATTTTTGTGTCGGTTGAAAGGAATGTATCCGAGGGTACGGCAAATAACAAGAGATGACACATAACCCGTATTCATGCGGTCTTTATTTCCTTTGGTGTGTTGTCGTGTATCATGGCGTTGTCTGGTGTATGTGCTCTCGGAGTGCTTCCCAAGCAAGTTGTCGGGGGTTCAAATCCCCTCGCCCGCTCCAAACAAAGGAACTACTTAGACGGTTTCATTCTCCGCCCTACTCCCCATGTTGGATATTTCTGTGCCAGTTGGAAATTCCTTTGCCTTCCAAAAAGTCGAAACCCTTGAACTGCTTCTCCTAAGTGGTCAGGGGATAAATGAAGCATACCACCACACCAGCCCGGTTTAGTGGGAGTCAATTGTGTGGTCAGATTGTTCACTCATGGCAAATCTGGACGCATAAAAGTGTTTGAGGGTTTGCCAGGTCACATCCTCTAATCTTGCCCGTTTAACTGCTGGAATAAAAATCCTAGAACAGAAGTTCCATTGGTCCAGCTGGGTTGCCGGGTTCTGACGGGGGTAGACCCATACGCCAGACCCTTCCGGGAGACTCTACGGAAACCACAGTGTGATTCTAAGCTCTCTTCTTTTTTATCTTGGCGGTTTCAGGTTCCAAGTGCCACGGGTGATTCATGCCGCAGGTGCGTTAACACCTTCAGGGGCGTTGCCCAGTCCAGACATTTTCTCGGTCGCGTGTTCAACCGATGGGCAATGGCATTCAGTTCTCCCTGGGTATATTCCGACAAGTCCGTCCCTTTCGGCAGATACTGCCCCAGTAGGCCATTGGTGTTTTCGTTGGTTCCACGTTGTCAGGGACTATGCGGATCCGCAAAGAACACTCGGATGGCTAGGCGTAGCGCCAGGCGCTCATACTCTGCCAACTCTTTTTATCGGTCAACGTTTTGCGCATGGGCGGTTGGCCAATGCTTGAGCTTTCGGGTCAATCCATCTCGAGCACTCAGCGCATGGGTTCCGTCGAGCCGGGCCAGGACCACCAGGCGTTTCGTCCGCTCCACGAGGCTCCCGACAGCCGAGTTATTGAGAACACCCTTGATCAGTTCGCCTTCCCAGTGGTCGGGCACGGTGCGGGTGGCGACCTCTGCGAGGCGCTCAGCAAGTCGTGTCTTGTTGGGAATCTGGCCTCGGCAATCGATCCCTCGCGCACGCAGCCGGCGGGTCTTGCGGGCTTGCCGCAACGCGATTAACAGTTCGCTCCGAAGAGAGCCGCATGGCAACGCGTATAGGCCTACATAGATGGTCTCGATCGAGTGGCGTTTCCGCATGTCCTCAGGGTACTCGCGACGGAGGCGTCCGGCAATCTGTTCTGGCGAACATTCGCGGTCCATTTATATCTGGACATACCGCTACAGCCAGGGATCCAGAAGTTTGCGCGGCCGCTGAGGCTGTGGCGCCCGAGTGGCCACTAGCGGTGCAGGCCCGATAGGAGTGGTCCTTCGTCGCATTACGCCCATACTCGCGGCTTTTTGTGCTGGGGGCTCGCCCTATCACCGTGGCCGTCGTCCTCAGCGAATAACCGTGGGCCAGTCCCAGGCTCAGGGTCTCACGTTCGTCGACACTCATGTGTGTGTAGGATTTTTTCATGACAACACCTTAGCTCATCTGAGGCTGAAGTGTTGCACTTGGAATTAAAACTTAAGCTTTCTATTGAGGATTATCAAAATCTAAACTGAAATTTTATTTCTAAAGCGTTAAATTGCAATTATTGGGGTCAAAATTTATGATGCCATCACCAGTAGATTTCATAAGGATATTAAAGAAGTGACCTTGCATATTTCGTTTGCTTCACCTCAGTTCATTTTCCAGGTTTCGGATCGACGGTTCATTAAGATTCCAGATAATACGAACTATGATGACCATAGGAATAAAGCGATTTTCCTCACTTGCAAAGATGCGCAGCTTCTCATTTCATATTATGGCATCGGTTCTGTTCATAAAATAGAGATGGACACTTGGATAGCGGATCAGTTCAAGGATATTGACTCAAGTAGCCTGATCAGTGGAGAGATTGCAGAAATCCTTCGCGAAAGAACGACTACGTGGTTTCGTCAACTAACATCCATGGGCATCGGATGTGAGGCTCTTCGGCATTCTTTTGTGATAGTCGGAAAACCGAATGTAGGATTCACTTTTATTACAATGGTGTCTAATTATGAGTCTTTAGAAGGGGCTGGGAAAGAGTCTGTAGAAGAGTCAGTGGAATCCCCTGTCGCACGACCATTTTTTAATACAACCAAAAAAAATTGCTCGAAAAGTTTTTGTATAGGGACTATAGGGGGATGTCGGCAAAATATCCCCGAGGAAGAGAAGAAGCTTTTATTGCGCCTTGTCCTTTTGCGAAGTTCCTGGCCGAGAAAGCGTGGGCCTAAAATTTTTGACTTAATAAACGTCGTAGTCCGATTGATTTGCCGTACCGCCAATATATCCCCGCTTGTAGGTCGAAATTGTATGAGCCTATTAATGGACCCAGATCATGAAACTCCGCAGTGTCGCTACCATCCATGGCAATCTCCGCCCATTTCTTTCAATCCAATATTTGTTAATGAAACTTCTAGTTGGAAAGTAGGAAAAGTCTGGGGAAAGGAAAATGAAATGACTCAGAGGGAAATCGTCCTAGATCACATTGATAGCATAGGGTACGACCCTAAATTCTCTCCAATTCCCAATCCTCATGCCTTAACTTATTTGTCCCATGGGTTGCATTCTCTAGCCGAATTTGTACGAAACGAGGAAATTAAAATAATTGAAAGTCATAAAAAACGAGGTCATAGTCCTCCATTATTTATGGCGTTGTCGGATCAGGATATTAAGCCTATTCTCCATAGTATGTTCAATTGGTATGCGACGGACCTTGTGAACTTTATTCGGCTGATTGGTCTTATTGATGCCCTTCGAATCTATAAATTGAAATATAAGGATGTTTCTCAAGACACAGGGATTCGAATTAGAATAAATGATCATTGTACAAACTATATTAAGAAAGTTCATCCAGACATATATTTATGGCGTAACAAAGTTTCGGCACATTTCGCCTTAACGGATCCACGCAAAGAAGACAATTTGGCCACTTTGGAATCATCGGTAATGTTTCCTGTTTCCTATGAGAGACCATATTTAGAGGCCGGAGGAGTCAAATGGGTTCTAGGACAAGACGAATCACAATTGCCTAATTGGAAATTAACGAAGGTATTTGAGGATCTAGGGGCTAGGTATTGGCCGGAAAGAAAAATTCCCCAACTTCCAGCCTATCAATGATTAGGGTCCTGAAGTGCTTTCTTTACCCAAAATATCTTTTGTGCCGGAAACATACATCCCGCCTTCCACTCTAATTGGGATGTCCAATGCTCTTAATCCCAGCTTAGTCTGATTTTACGAATCCCTCATTTGGCTTTTTGTTTCCCACGACTCCGACTATTGCTTGCCCTTCAATCCCTTTCCATTCTCTCAGGATTGCGGCCTGATCAGGCCAACAAACAGTGGTTTGGTGGTGCCCAACAAGTGCCTAGGCTCAGAATGGCGGCACTAGTTCAAATAGGGAATTGTAGGAGGGTAGCTCTGGGAGTTCACTCAATCCTGTATTGATAAGTGGCGCAGTTAATTCAACAAATATCTTGCAGGCTGGAGGAGGGATTTCTAATGCAATGGGGTCTTCAGATCTTACCGGATGCGGTTGTTGTTCGAATATTTGGGTTGCTCGATCATTCCCTTGGGGAAATGTTTGAAAAGGCGGCAGAACGAGCTATGAGTTTGGAAAATCGAAAAGTCCTGGTTGATTTTTCTGGTGTGGAGTCCATTGGTCCGATGGGGCTGACGTTGTGTGCGTATGGACTCTATCATCTTCAGGAATTAGGTATTCCTGTCGCGCTCATTCAACCCCCGGCCTCGCTCCTTCCTGTTCTTGGCCTGCATGGGATGAAAGAGTTTCCAGCAGTCTTTTCGCATGCCTACAATGCCAGGTCGCTGAATTAAGCCCCATTTTTCCTGCCGTGGGTAAATTCCCCTTAAAACGGTCATCACAGCCGCAAAGGATTTAGACCAATCTGGCTTCCGAGCCAATAAAAAAGGGACTTGGCATGGCCAAGCCCCTTTTTCGGATTACGCCTCTCTTACGAATTAGAGTTGCCGTAACGCATTCACTCTCGCTTCAATTGGCGGATGAGTGGCAAATATTTGCATGAAACTGTGTGATTTTCCAGAAATTTTCATGGTAGCCAGGGCATCTTGGGAGCTATATTCGAATTGGGTGCGTTGCACCCAACGATCAATGCCCTCCAGAGCAGAAATCATATGTTCTTTG
>BQIY01000240.1 GCA_021604265.1 Nitrospirales bacterium | reverse complement strand
GTACCAACCGCCAGCCCCATCAGACCGCCTTGCTGCATAAACCCAATTCCGCCAGCCAAACTGGAGAGGACCACGACACCCATGGCTTGGCCCATAGCACTCTTATCAGCCTCAACTTCTTCGTACAGATGCACGTCAAGCTTCGCGGCGCGCATCATCCGATCAACGAACGGGGTCATAATAATCTCTTCCCTTTATTTCCCAACATTTTTTTTAAGACCGCCGCTTGAGTTAACGATTCAATGTCAGTATCCCCGTCCGCTGCCACCACGTCCCATGCGGTCAAATGGGAGCGCCTCATATCGTTTTTTCAAGTCCGGGTTTTCACTGAGATAGTCCTGTACGGCCACCTCATCTGCAAAGATCTCTGGACTGCGCTGGCGATAGTCTTCCACAGTCAGATCATGCGCGGCCAAGAGTGTACTGAGTTTCTCATTAATATCCGCACCGATTTCCTTCATCTTCTCAGGTGAGGGCCGCTCCCCCCCTCCATAACCTTGTCCACCTGAAAAATAACTCGTCATCATCTCGCCAATTTCAATTCGAGCCTTGACGAATTTCCCCACTTCAGCCTGCTCCGCGCCAAATCCAACCCCTAGAAACAAAAATACTCCTAAACACATCCCCAAACTCATACGTAGCATAGTCATACGAACCTCTTTCATAAATGATTAATGCATTCAGTGAATCCCAATGTCCTAGCATAACATCCCTGCAGAGCATGGCACAGGCCATATTTAAATACAATCACACTCTCTGGCACCAGGAAAGAACAAAAGGCTCAGGTTCAACCGAATTTCCTCTTACCTTCCATATGACTGTAAAAGAATCGTTAAACTAAGAAGATTTCTTACTAGGCGTTATGAGACGTTTTAACAGAATACCCTCGATTACTCATTGCACAGTAGTTCTATCGTGGGATATCCGTTTCAATCGAGACCTGAGCATTATAAGCGAGCCTGTTGCCATTCATTTTCAAAAGGAGTGTGCTCGCCATGGAATCCTTTGATCTTCTCTTGACCATCGCCTCATGTCTTGTGTTTGGTTGGATTTGGAAAACGACCGTTCTGCACTCAAGATAAACACACATATACTGTGACCTGAATGCGTAAAACCCTCACTGACTTCTTTTTATGTATACGACACGAAGTGAAAATTAAGAGAGAGGAGAAAGGCAAATACTCACAGAATCCGATCATTCACTAACCGAAATTGGTCAAGAAGCCATTGGCCCTCAGCATTTTTGATCAGCCGATACTCTTCTCGACGATTATGTTGTCCCCAAATACTGACACTTGTGGCGTTAAAGATCACCAGTGCGGAATCTCCATTCGTCCAACCAGACTGAACCTGACCTGTCTGATAGCGAAACCGCAGCTGCGACCAAAGAACACGAATATCTTCCACCCAGTCATCTGGCGCACGGCCATCACGAAAGTGTTTGGTCGTCAGGGCCACAGCCAAGGTTGGGGCATGCGGAAAGGTTTTCGCCCATCCTTTCACAACCTCGCCCGGCACGACAACCTCTTGAAACTCTTGTCGATCTGGTGAATTTTGATACACGGCCCAGAACAGGTAGAATCCCATCGACAGAGTCAGAACGACACAAGCAATCAGTTGAGCAAACGGGCTATGTCGGAATGTATTCACCATTGCTGACTGCTGATAGAAGAGATTACATCACAGCGTGTAACGCCAAAACGACTATTACATAAAAAAAAAGGAAACGCTATTACTCAAAAGGAGGGATAGGAAAGGGAAGGGGCCTCTCATTGTCTAACTGTTCAATGAAAGTTTTAAGAGCTTGGACTTCAGCTTTGAGTGCAGAAATTTTAAGCAAGAGCTCCGTTTGATCCAACATCGTTGCCTTCAACGCACATTCTCTGGCAACCCACTGATTTTTCTTCTGGTAATCAACCGAAGCGACCTCCAGTTGATATTCGGCATCCAGTTGAGCTTGCACCTGAATTGGCACATCAGATTGTGCATGCGCACATCGTTGAGCACGACTAGCCGAAAAAATTGCGCCGGGACGACACTCCACCAATTGCG
This sequence comes from Nitrospirales bacterium, assembly GCA_021604265.1. The sequence continues at coordinate 2,850 of BQIY01000240.1, read as the reverse complement.
CGTAGGCGAGTCTCGCCTTTCTTTGAGCGATCTGAAGTACTCTTTGACGCTCAGCAAGAACTTGCTCGGCTTTCCAGGCTTTTTCCTTCACCGCTTCGCATACAGGAGTGACAGATTCAGCAAGCGCAACATTCCAGCCAATGCTGAAAATAAAAATTGTCACGAGATATAAAGTTGTCTTCATCCGCTCATACTTTAAAGTGAAACGCTTTGCTGGATACTCAAGGACTATTCAATTGGAAAGAAGATTGCAACTCTGAATCTCTTATTCTTATAGAGCACAGAATTCTTATCCATCACCTGACAATCGAGTAACACAAACAGGCTCGCGACGCTGCCCAATGAAAAGGGAAAAAGCGGTGACCATATCAATCATAACACTTTCCCCTTCACCGCAACAATCAACACGTTGAAGCTTGACTTCAGTCCTATTGTCAAACCCGTGCCCACCCCTCGCAATTCTTAGACCTTTTGCTCTTCCACCTTTCCCTGACTCGACCACACAACCTCAACGGGCTATCGTTCATTTACCAATGAATACGTCTTATATCTCGTTGAAACATCCACCTCATAACGCCTGCACTTCTAAAAGTCCGACTGATCAATTAATCATGACCTGACTCTGTCTCAAAAGCTCAAGTGTGAGAAAATCTTAATCTCTCATTAAACATGACTTCATATTGCATTGCTATATGTATCATTGAAAAGAAAAAATTAATCAATACTCACACTTTCCATACACGACGATTCATCAATCGAAGGAGGCTGATCATGAAGAATTTCGTCAACGATCTCCAAAATCAAGCCCGGTCATCGAACTCAAAAAAACAAAAGCAAAGTCTTGGGGATTGCCATGGCTCTCCTCATGACTGGCTGAGTTGGGGGTTCACTGATGGTCGGGGCAATCAATTATCCTGAGGCCTCCACCACAGCAATCTCAGAGCAAACCGACTCTGCGAATCCTGGAAACAGACAACTGAACAATGGTGAGGGGTTTGCCAAGATCGCCAGGACAGTTACCCCAGCGGTCGTCAACATCATGGCGAAAAAGCGGCTCACCTCGAGGTCTCCCGAAAGTCCTTACGGATCGTTTAAAGATTTCCTTGGACAACCCGACCTACCTGAACGCTCTCAGAAGCCGTTTGGAATGGGAGCAGGTTCCGGAGTCATTGTCAGCCCTGACGGCCACATCATTACAAACCTTCACATCGTTGACGGTGCCAAGGAAGTGACCGTCACTCTTGTGGATAAACGGGAATTCACTGGAAAAGTACTTGGGACCGACCCTCAGACCGACTTAGCCATCTTGAAAATCGAAGCAACAGAATTGCCCTATTTTCACTGGGGAGATGTCTCAACACTTCAAGTTGGAGAATTTGTTCTTGCAGTGGGAAATCCATTCGGACTTCGATCTACCGTCACACAGGGGATTGTGAGCGCTCTCGAGCGCGGCGACATGGGAATTAGCCAATACGAAGACTTTATCCAAACCGATGCCGCCATCAACCCAGGGAATTCCGGAGGAGCATTGGTGAATGCACGAGGAGAGCTCATTGGCATTAACACCGCCATCTTTTCACGAACCGGCGGCTCTCTTTGCCATACCTGCCAGCCTGGCACAACCCGTTGTTGACAGCTTGATCAAGAATGGCAAAGTTGTCCGCGGATTTCTCGGAGTCGGCATTCAGGAAATTACTGCCGATTTGGCCACCACACTTCGCCTAAAAAATGTTCAAGGCGCGCTCGTGACAGATGTTAAACAAGGAAGTCCCGCTCAACAAGCAGGGCTGCGACGCGGCGATCCCATTGTCGCCTATCAGGGTAACGTCATGACTAACCCACGAACACTACAACGAGCCGTCACTCTCACTTCTGTTAACACCACGGTCAGCATGACCATCATTCGAGATGGCGAAGCACGTCAGCTACAGACCACAATCACTCAACACCCTGATTCATTGCAAATGGCTAAAACTGAATCGACCCAAGAACATGGGGCGCTCGCAGGCATGAAGGTAGAAAACTTAGACCGGCACCTGGCTCGACGTCTTGGAGTGGACCATCAAACCAACGGAGTCGTCGTCACTCACGTGGATTCCGGTAGTCAAGCCGATCGGGCCGGACTTGCTCAAGGAGACATCATCAGCGAAATTAACAAGAAACCGATTCATTCGCTTGACGATTATCAAAAAAACGTTTCAAACATTCCCGGTCATGCCGTTGTCCTTGTGCTTATACACCGCAACGGCACACCATTGTTTCTCTCTGTCAAAGTGTAATGATCGTAAAAACGCGAAGAGGGCCTCTCAAAGAACTTCAAATTGCGAGGCCCTCGTTCCTTCCACACGCTCATTCACCTTCCAGAGCGTAACGCATCGTCTTCTGCTGCTAGGCGACTTCGAATCAACACGCCAGAGGCCAATAGGTTACACCATTGGCAACTGCTTCAACTCTGCGAGAGGTATCACAACCACCGCCTAGGCTTCCTTGCATCATTCGACCGGGAGTTAATTGGATTCGTTTTCGGCCCAAAGCTGTGGAAGACGGAATGAGATGCCCGCTGCGATAAACCAGTCTGTGGCCGCACTTGTTAATGCAGGCCCTCCAGACAAATCCAACTGTAAGGTTGGAAGAACTAGATAGGTGAAACCCGCATCAAATCCATGCGTAGACGGACCGTTCATGTTGCCAAAGAATTCGACGAATGGGGTAAACGTGTCGGTGATTGATACCCCCAAGGCTGTCGTATAAAAACCCGTAATGTCATTTACCCCGTCTTCCCATGCGGCACCGAGATTCATTTCCAAACTGACTTTGTCGGAAAGCGCGTAATTCCCTGCAACTTTAAAG
>BQIY01000239.1 GCA_021604265.1 Nitrospirales bacterium | reverse complement strand
GGTTTTCAAGTCAAACGGGACCTCATTGACTTCATGAGCGTCTTGCTTTTCGGCTCGAATCAGAAAGGTCCGTTTGTCTCGAAGGGCGTGACGAATTCCCAATTCGTAAAACGCATTCGCATTATGAATGCTGATATCGGCAATGACAAAATCGGCGATCAGCAACTGTTCGAACATATCAGTGCGGATGTTACCTTGAGCAATCATTTCACCCGTGGTTCCGCCTGAAAACCCGGCTTGGTCAAGGGCGGGACGAATGAGTTCTTGATCAATTCGGTCGAATTGAATCCCATTTTTCGTGCCGAACGGTCTGACAATGAAGGCATGCATGTCGAACGTGTCCGGTCAGATGAATGTTCCGAAGTGTTCTAACGCGATTTCTTCTCCAATCCGTTTCCCGATACGTTGAAGATCGGGGATGAACTCAACGGAGTCCAGCTTTTGAACATTTTGGGGCTGAATGTCTGAGAATCCTAGCGTATTGAGTCCTTCTCGACTGAGTTCCGCATTATAGCGAGCGTAGAGGAAGCGGCGGCCTTGATTGTTCGTTAAGGGGATGGTTGTTCCTGCCGCATCGCGTGGCACCATGTCGCCCAATTCGCGGTCGATCGGTGCGCCGTGAACGCAGCGTCCCACCAATCGGCAATTCGTGTCTTGATCGACCATGGCCCCGTACATCAGCGCTCCGGGAATCCCCGACACATTGGTGATGAGTCCGTGGTCCGGGTCGTCCACGTCTTCATCTTCCGTCGCAGCCGCTCCGGTTCCGACAGAAATGATGAGCAGCTTGTCTTCACCCGCGGCCCAATTGAGGCGATAGCCGGGCTCGGTCGCCATGCGATAGAGGAGAAAGGCCGGATTGTTATATGGGGTCATCCCGCCATCCACGAAGACAAAAGATTTTCTCTCATCGTTCGGGTCCCATTGAATGACCTCCGGCGGGAAATAGACCGGGGCGGCCGTACTGGCGCGGACGATTTGCCATAACGGAATATTCAAATTGCAGTCGGGGCGAGTGAGGTCGTTATACTTGGCTTGCGGGTTGCTGCTCATGGGCCAGGGAGAATCCGTCGTCCGGTTTCGCGTGACAGCGAGGAACAAGCATTCGAGGTCATCCGGATGCAACGTGGTTTTTTCTCCAAACGTCTTTTGCAAGAGACCTTTCAGTGGATCGGCTTTATATAGGGCTTTCCACCGTTTTAAAAGAAACTGCTTCTCGAACATTGCTGGCCCTGTTTCTTTGTAAAACGTGAGCAGCTCGGCGACCGACATGCCCCTGGCTAATCCGGCCGCGATGATCGCTCCGGTGCTGGTTCCCCCGATGTAATCAAAATACTGACAGAGTCTGAACCCTGTGCCCGCGCCTTTAGCTTGCGCCAACAGTCGTTCCATGCTGGCGAGAATTTCCAGCGTGAGAATGCCTCTAATGCCTCCGCCATCAAGTGCGAGAATCTTGTGTTGTTGATGTTCCTTTTTTTCATATCGAGATGAAAGTTTTCCCCACTTAGTCATGACGACCTCCTAAGCTTGAGGATAATAAAAAAGATGTATTGTATAGTCTTCTGCTTTGCACGCAAATGCCCCAACATTTCCTGCCTTGGCTGTATGTCAAAACGCATTTCTTGTACGACGGTATTATGTAGAAGAGAGTGCAGTGCTTATGCCTGGATTTTTCGTGACAAGGTCTATGGCTAGAGCGCTCTGACCGTTGACGGATGAATGATTATTCGGATGACTCTTAGTCTTGATGATGGGTTCGAATATGGCATGAATATCAAATGCATTTGAGGCATTTGCCCGATTTTCACAGGGTGAAAAGATTTTTTTCCCGATATGGTAGCCAAGTGTACGATAATTCTCAAAGCGAGCTTCATCGAAGAGTTGGTTGAATGTCGAGTCATGAGGGAAGTTCGTGTTTTTCTTTTGGTAATGAATGATATCAATCGGTAAATCCGAAAACATCATGGGTTTGAGATAGATCAGAGTGCCATATTCTTTTTGACCTTCATCTTTTGATGGATAGACAATCTTGCCGATCGCATAAGCTGCCTGACTATACTGACTGTCACCAGGTTTTAACGTTTCAGGATTAAAGTCTTCAATTTCAACTCCAAAATCAATGCGAATTTTGCGCAGCGCCTCTTCGAGATCTTTGAAGAGTGAATCTTTGTCATGCCCCACATCTGACACAATGATATAGCGGCATCGTCGTTGTATGAGAGAGTAGAGTCCAAGATTTTCAAAGTGTCCACCATCTGAGAGATTCACATAAGGAGTGTCTCGACTTGTGAGTGCGAATAACTCATGAAAGAAAGTTTTTAACAGGTCGCCTCGTCCTGGAAGTTCTTTGGGGTTTGGCTCCCAGGAGCCGAGCCGTATGTTCAGTAAAGCCATCAAGATTCCAAGAGGACGGCTCGTATACATTCCCATTTGCGGACTTGCGGCGGCGCCGGAAATGGCTATGGCTGTCGCGACGTCCATTTCTCCAGAGGCATATTCCGTCGTGTCACGCCAGCCCGTCGTTTCCGACCCGCAATAGTATCCAGCAAATTCAAAAAGATGAGCCTTGCGCCCTCGTAATCGGCTTTCTTTGTCGCTGTCTCCTGTCAGGTTGATCGCGGCATTGATAAGGTGATAGGGGGCAGAAAATGTTTGGTTATCGTATTGTTTTTTATCGTGAAGATGAGGGTAGAGTTCTTTGAGAAGTAAGTCATGATCAGGAACAAATTCATTCGAGGTGTCTTGCGGACTTGAAAGGTAGGCTTGTGCCAGACGATCTCGATAGAAAAAGTGTAGTGAAGCTCTGTTCGGGTCGAGAAACAGAAAGGCGAGGCTTAAGGTGAGAATCGAGATGAACGTGGCCAGGCTTTTATGGTGAAGATAGAAGTTCAGAAGGGCCAATCCCAACAACAATAAAAATACAATGACTCCGGTCTTTCCGATGAGCAGTGAAAGTTGGTTGATCCATTGTTTATCCCAGTTTTGATTGGCACTGAGTGTGAACAACAGGGAGAGAAGGAGGAGGAGTGCCAGGGCTCCTGCATGATAGATAAACTCTTTCGTATTCTCTCCCAGTAACCAAACCCATATCTCTGAAGAGAGATCGACTAGTGTCGGTAGGATTGTGATGAGAAAGACAATGAACGTCGCCATCAGTGTGTAGGCTTGAAAGCGAGCGAGGCGTTCACGGCGCTTGGCTTGTCCGGCTTTACGTTTGAGTGAGTTGCCCCCGTCTTTCGACGTTCCATTGCCATTTGAGTCACCATTGCTCTTTGTGAAATATAAAAAAATGAGAACAGTCAGGAAAAAAACGGTGAGGAGTCCAAATATGACCATGGTTAGAATTTGGTGCAGTCCGCCGGGAGTCCATGCTCCAGAAAGCCAACAGCCTAGTCCCTTATCATCCACGAGAAAGCGCCACATAGTCATATTCGCCTGGCAAGTCAATGGTTTCCAGTCCTCTCTGAGTCCTTCTTTCCAGAAATCGTTACTCTGTAGGCCAATGAGAGAAACATCCGGCAGGAGGGTGGAAATGGTATCGAGGAAAAATCCTGCCAAAAGGATCAGGACTGACGCCGGTACAGGCAGGAGCACGAGCAGTCCGCTTAAGTATGTGCCGACGAGGTGCCAGGTGTGAAGAGAGAACAGACCGCTTTGCGGTGCAAGAAACTTACTATGGTTGCGAAGATGTCGAACTTCCAGTCGTTCTTCTCCGGTTTGTCCATTTTGTGTGGGATACGCGAAAGGGAATCGATTGCCCTCTAGTTGACTGTCTTTTTCGCATAAATGTTTTGTGAGGCAGCTGCCGATATAACTTCCTCCAGAAACCGTCGAAAGGTAGTCAATATATTTAAGCAATTTGACGCGTGCGAGTGATTGGAGTAATCCAAGATTAAACGTTGCTGAACGAATACCACCTCCTGAGAGGGCTAGTCCAACAAGGTTTGCTTTGACTGTAGGTTCAGTAAATTCCAAGTTTCGTTCTGGTCGAGGCCAGCGATGCTTGAGATATCGTTCCCACTCTGCCTTCCAGAGGGCGTGACTATTCGTGCCTTTAATATAGGTGTCATGCCTTCTTGTCTCGGATTTTCTAAACACATGAAGATGTTTCACCGTTTTTCTGGCAAATTCGAAAGCTGTTTGGGCCGTGCGTTTCATTTTAAGCTCACAACGGGAGGTCGTGTTTGTCGAGAAACGGGAAAGTCTGTGTAAGGGATGTCGATGGCCTGATAAATGACATGACGTGCTTTCATGGTCTCAACTTCGGCTCTGTGTCGAAGGGCGAGAGTGGCTCACGAGCCCAGTCGGGGTGTGTTCTTCAATGGGCTGCACCGTGACGGTCGCGTTCCCTGCGTTGTTCTTGTAGAACACTTGCCACGATTCTGGTCCGGGAACAATCGCATCGTTGAGAAACAGAAAGAGTTCTCCGTTACGCCGGGCGGTGAGTTCTGCCGTCAGTTCAAAAATCTGTTTTGTTATTTCCTCCGGGCGTATGGGCGTGATTGGATTGAGTGGATATTCGTCACTGCCTTGACTGCCGATGCGAGCAATAGGTTTGAACCATGGTTCCGTAAGATGGCGGCGCATGAGCAGTCCTGCGTACATTGGCGGTGTCATGTGTTTCCAGGTAAATCCATGTAGATCAGCGTTGATGCCGCTATCATTCCAGGATGACGGGTTGTGAATGGAAAGTGTGATTCGATAGCGGGTCCCTTCTGTCAGCTGAATTCCGCTTCCCCAACATAGGGCATTCGATGAAAATGATTGTTGTCTGGGTGTCTCGGCGGCGATGGACGGCTTCTGCGTCTCATGGCAAATGAACCCGCCTGAGCTCATCATTGAGAACATGACATGACTGGCGCCTTGCAGGATCAGGAAAACGGAAGCCAGGCCGGCAACAAAGGGGAAA
>BQIY01000238.1 GCA_021604265.1 Nitrospirales bacterium | reverse complement strand
CGACGGCAGCCGGAGCAAGCCGGGCTTCGGTATATCGATACGCGGCCGGGGGGTCACCGTCGAGGCTCCCAAAGTTTCCATGCCCATCGACAAGTGGAAGGCGTAAAGACCACGACTGCGCCATGCGGGCCATGGCATCGTAGACGGCTGAGTCGCCGTGGGGGTGCCATTCACCAATGACAGAACCGACCACTTTGGCGCTTTTGATCGGGGGTCGATCTGGCGTCAACCGATGATTGTGGTACATCGAAAACAGAATGCGTCGTTGGACGGGTTTTAACCCATCGCGAACATCGGGAAGTGCTCGAGACGTAATGACTGAGAGGGCATAGTTGAGATACCGCTGACGTGTCGTCTCATCCAGAGGGACGGAGGTGATAATCTCATCGACACGAGGTTTGGGTTTGGTCTTCTTGGATTTCGTTTTGGCCATTGCTGTGTTATCTGAACATCTGGAAGGCAATCATCGTATTTGATGGCAATCGGATGAGGTATCTGGGCTACGGGGTTGTGGGCGGAGGATTGAGGCCAGGGCTGGGTCCAAGGGCATTATTAGGCTTTGATTGCTCCGGTTCAAGAATGATCTCAGGTGGTGCCTCGAGGCTCAGTTTATCTCGAATACGGGTCTGTATCCAATTGGCATCCCACCATTCGGTTGGATTCACTTGTTCTCCATGCAACACCAAACTGAAGTGCAAATGATCTCCGGCGGCGAGGCCCGTTGTACCTGAACGCGCAATGACTTGTCCAATGAGGACGGCATCGCCCGTTTTGACGGAAAATGATGAAAGATGCGCGTAGAGCGACTGCAGGCCGTAGCCATGGTCGATAATGATGGTATTGCCGTAAATGCCTAGGTACCCGGCAAACAGCACGACTCCATCGTTGGACGCTTGGACCGGATAATGCTTCGTGACAGCAAGGTCAAAACCTAGGTGGTCTTGAGTGTCGACAATCTTATTTTTATACACATAATTTCGATGGTCGGCGAACGACGCTTCCACTTTGGAGCCAGGAAGCTGGCGAAAGGCTTTGGTCCAGAGGAATGCCGCTTCACTTTGTTTTGAAAAGTCTCGAATTGTCTGATTATTGATTTGCCGAAGCTGGTTATTGACCATGACAAAGTTGTCGAGGTTGGAACTTTGTTCGGGCAGTTCCGGCGTCTGGGCAATGATGGGCAGAACGGCTTTTTCGATAAATGAATCGGAAATCCCAATGCGTCGGGTTCTCCAGGCCCTTTTCTTCACGCGGAGGTCCACGTTCAGGATCGCCATATTGCCGACAGCATCCTGCGCCGTGAGCTGCACAGGTGTATTCGATTTGGCGTTGTACGGCATGGCAATGAGGGCAAACATGCCGGAGTCGTCAGGCATAGGATAGCCTGGGAAAAAAGCCGATTGGATCTTTACCCCATGCGTGACGGCATCAGGCGAGGCGCGGTACCGGATAACGCCTGAGCCTCCTTGCGCGATGGAGCTTGGCGGTGACAGCAATTCCAGTCGCGGCGGGCTGAATTTTGGAGTGAAGTCTTGTGTGACTCGGTGCCGGTTGCCTTCGAGAAGATTGCGCCAGGAATAGTCGCGAGCGGAGATAATAAGTTTGGCGTCACCGGGTTTCCTCGGAATGGTCTCGTCTTCATATGGCGTCACCGTGAGTGCATAGTCGTGTCGGGTTCCTCCTTCGGCGGAGAGCAATCCGTGCGAGGAAAATGTTTGATTATCAAGGACGTAGGTTTTTAGATTATGTACGATTCGAATCGAAATATTGCGTAATCCGGTATCGGGATCGGAGATGCGAATAGAGAGTGGCGTTGAAGGTCCGACCTGGTCAAATGGTTGGGTGATCAGGATCTCCGGCGGAGTGATATCGCCCCATCGCGATAGTCCAACGACGACAAGATATGCAGAAATCAGTACGAGAGCAGCCAGGATAACGAGAAATTTTTTCGACACGCGGATGCTAATAGCCCCTGTGTTGTTATATCAATGTTGGGAGGGAAACCTGAAGGAATAGAGCAAACCCCCATGGTGACTAGCAGCTATGCTTGGACACGATGGCGGCAAGACAGCGCGTCTTTCACATGTCTCAGACCTTGGGGACTCAACCATCCTTCGTTTATGGATTCATTTCTAGAAGTCGTGCGTCCTGCCGAACCGTCCTGAAACACGATAGCCCTTGTGTCTGCGAGCGATCCAAGGGCATGCTGCAATGTCGTACCGTGCCTTCTGAGGCCTTGAGCTCAGGCGTTCAAACAGGTTCTGCGCCACCACACGCACCAAATGTTGTAAATAGTAGAACGGGTCTGTTTTCCTCTATCTACTTATACCATATGAAGGGGAGAGAGCAAGGCAAAGGTGATATTTTCTCTGTGAATCATCATTAGACGGGGTATCTATTGTGTTTTCCTTCCATCCCTCTTGACACCAGTGCAATGATGTCATAGCCTGTGCAACCGCTTGGTTGGTATGGACTCATCAACGAGACCATCATAGAATACTATAGCGAATCCAATTAATTTCCAATTGAGCAATGTAGGCAGGCAAAGCGAAATTATACGTTCCAAGCTTCGGAAGTTATTTGAAACGGCTATAGGAAGTGTGGCAAGAGCGAACACCCGCTTGCGTCGCGACCTCGTCACAATCATTTGACTGTTGATCGTTAATGAAATCGGATCTCATGGATGAGCTGATCCGCTCGTTACTCCTTTCCTTATCTCAGTTATTTCCTATTTCGTCTTCATTTTTTCGATTTTTAGCCGATTATGACATTACAGGTATGATTGCGTGAGTTGTGGGACATTTCGAGGAATGGATGGAAGCAACGAATGATGTGGATTGATATTCTCAGGAAGGAGATGCCGTGGGACTAGCAGGAGACGTTCTCGGATGGTTTTCAAGTGATTTGGCCATTGATCTTGGTACGGCCACGTCATTGGTCTATGTACGTGGAAAGGGCATTATGCTCAGCGAGCCCTCGGTGGTAGCGATTGAAAAGCAGAGTAATTCCGTGTTGGCGGTGGGGGCTGAAGCCAAGAAAATGGTTGGCCGGACACCTGGAAATATCATTGCGATACGGCCGATCAAGGAAGGCGTGATTGCAGATTTTGCCATGACTGAGCGGATGCTGCACTACTTTATTACCAAAGCCCATAACCGAAATTCCTTTGTTCGGCCACGATGCATTATCGGGGTACCGTCACGCATTACCGAAGTGGAACAACGCGCAGTGCGTGAGTCGGCGACACATGCCGGAGCGCGAGAAGTCTATTTGATCGAAGAGCCGGTCGCCGCCGCGATTGGTGCAGGTCTTCCGATTACCGAGCCTTCGGGCAACATGGTCGTGGATATTGGCGGTGGGACCACCGATATTGCCGTTATCTCATTGGGCGGCATTGTGTGCAGCGAATCCGTGAAGGTGGCAGGGGATCAGATGGACGATGCCATCATGAGCTATATTAAGCGACGCTATAATCTGCTGATTGGCGAGCATATGGCTGAAAAAATTAAAATAGAAGTTGGATCGGCCTATCCATTAGAACAGCAAAAGACGATGATGGTGAAAGGGCGGGACATGATTTCAGGGATTCCCCGTACGGTTGTGGTGAACGACGCAGAGATTCGGGAAGCCTTGGAGGAACCCATTCACTCCATCGTGAATGCGCTTCGAACGTCATTGGAAAATACTCCGCCAGAGTTGGCCGGTGATATTATTGATCGAGGCGTGGTGATTACGGGCGGCGGATCGATGCTGCCGGGTTTAGCGACGCGGTTTCAGGAAGAAACCAATCTTCCCATTATCACAGTCGAAGATCCGTTGACTTCGGTGGTGCTTGGTGTCGGCAAAGTCCTTGATGAAGGAGATCTCTTTAATAAAGTCTCGCTCTTAAGGCCCAGTTAACGCGGTATTTAAGGTCAGTTTGTGAACTGAACCAGCGTAGCCAAGCACATACAGCTCACCAGCTTCATCTTCGCCAAACGAGGAAATCTGTAGATTCGTATCCAGTAACATCGTGTGGTTCCCGTCCCGGTATCCAAAAATTTCTCCGCTGCAGAAGTCAGCGAATAGATAGGTGCCCTTGAGCAAGGGAATGGCTGTCCCGCGATAGACGTAGCCACCGGTGACGGAGCAGCGGCCTCCATCGCCGTTAGGGTAGTTCAGGACCGGCAAGGTCAGTTGTGTGGTGTTCTGACAGCCTTGCTTTGGTTGAAAACAGTGCAGCCCCTCCATGAACCGCCAGCCATGGTTTTCGCCTTTGTTGACCCTGGTGATCTCTTCCCACGAGTTTTGCCCCACGTCTCCAGCCCATAGCTCCCCAGTTTGCTGATCAAAAGAAAATTTCCACGGATTGCGAAATCCCGTTGCATAAATTTCTGGCCGCCCCCCGTTTTTGACGAATGGATTATCAGCCGGGATGCCATATGGGTCACCTTGGTCAATATCAATGCGGAGGATTTTCCCGAGCAATGTATTGGGGTTTTGTGCGCGATTTTCCGGATCGCCTCCCGCGCCCCCATCTCCCATTCCGATGAAGAGATACCCGTCAGGACCAAACGCCACTGTGCCGCCATTATGGTTTCCGTAGGGTTGGGGCATGATGAGGAGGATGCGTTCCTTTGTTTCCGATTGATCGGGAGTAGCGGCCCGGTGATATTCGGCAATGACCGTGGCTTGATCTTCTTTGCGGGTATAATTGATGAACAATCGTCCGTTCTTGGCGTACTTCGGGTGTAATGCTAAGCCAAGTAATCCCCGTTCTCCTCCGGTTGACACTTTGCTGGAGATATCGAGAAAGGGTTTTGGCAGAAGCTGTCCTTTTTCGACGATAAGAATTTTTCCATTTTGTTCGACAACAAACAGACGATCATTGTTTTCTCGTGTATGAGTTAAAAAGATCGGTTTATGAAGGTTTCCCGAGATTATGGGAGTTAAGGCAAATGAAGCTGTCG
>BQIY01000237.1 GCA_021604265.1 Nitrospirales bacterium | reverse complement strand
AATGTCACTAATCGTTCCGTCGCATCTTCACGTCGATTCAGCAACACATCCTCGACTAATTCCAGGAGATCTTTGGGAATCTCTGCATACACACCTAACTGCCCGGCATTCACAATGGCCATATCCAACCCGGCTTTAATTGCGTGATACAAGAACGCCGTGTGCATGGCCTCCCGCACAACATTGTTCCCACGGAAGGAGAAGGAAATATTGCTCACTCCCCCACTGACTTTACAGTACGGTAAGGTGGCCTTAATTTGCTTTGTGGCTTCAATGAAATTCACAGCATAATTATTGTGTTCTTCGATACCGGTTGCGACGGTCAGAATATTGGGATCGAAAATAATGTCTTCGGGAGCAAATTTAATGTCTTCTGTTAAAATTTTATACGCCCTTGTGCAGATTTCGACTTTACGCTCTGCCGTATCGGCTTGCCCAACTTCGTCAAACGCCATGACGACCACAGCGGCTCCAAATCGTCTCACTATTCTGGCTTGTTCTTTAAACTTCTCTTCTCCCTCTTTCAAGCTGATCGAATTGACCACACCCTTTCCTTGAATACACTGTAGTCCTGCTTCAATCACCGACCACCTTGAACTATCAATCATAATGGGTACACGGCAAATATCCGGTTCTGAAGCAATGAGATGAAGAAAATGGACCATGGCCTGTTCTGAATCCAGCATGCCTTCATCCATATTGATATCAATGATCTGCGCACCACCTTCAACCTGTTGCCGTGCGACAGCCAGGGCTTCTTCAAAGTTTCCATTCAAAATTAATTTGGCGAATTTTGGCGAACCGGTCACATTGGTCCGTTCACCTATATTAATAAAGTTGGCTTCCGGGCGAATGGCCAGCGCTTCAAGCCCACTCAAGCGTGTTATATGCGAGCTCGACACTGGTTCGTGAGGGGGTAAATCGGCAACGGCTTGGGCGATGGCCTGGATGTGTTCGGGGGTACTGCCGCAACAGCCACCAACAATATTTAACCAGCCATTGTTGGCAAAATCCCTCAAATCTTCACCCATCCGCTCAGGTGTTTCGTCAAACCCGCCAAATGCATTCGGTAAGCCAGCATTGGGATAACAACTGATATATACAGGTGCAATGCCAGACAGTTCTTCAATGTAGGGACGCATTTGTTTGGCGCCTAAGGCACAATTAATACCAACACTCAGCACATTGGCATGCGATACGGAATTCCAAAATGCCTCGATCACCTGTCCTGACAGTGTTCGTCCGCTTTGGTCGGTAATCGTCACCGAGATCATGATCGGGACAGACTGCTGCTGTTTTTGGCAATAGCGATCAATGGCATTGAGCGCGGCTTTAGCATTCAGAGTGTCAAAAATAGTCTCAACCAGCAACAGATCAGAACCGCCGTCCATCAATCCACGCACTTGCTCGTAATAGGCGTCTTCCAATTGTTCAAAGGTGACGGCTCGAAACGCAGGGTCGTTGACATCGGGCGACATTGACGCCGTTCGGTTCGTTGGCCCCATCGAACCCGCGACAAATCGCGGTCGATTCGGATCCTTAGTCATCATTGCTTTGACGGCTTCGCGAGCCACTCGTGCTCCGGCTACATTTAACTCATAGGCCAGCGACTCCATCTTGTAGTCAGCCATGGAAATGATATTGGAATTGAAGGTATTGGTTTCAATGATATCGGCCCCGGCATCCATATACTCTTGATGAATCGCTTGAATGATTTGTGGTTGCGTTAAGGACAACAAATCATTATTGCCTTTGACGTCACTGGAATGATCCGCAAATCTAGTCCCACGAAAATCCTTCTCTTCCAACGCATGCTTTTGAATCATGGTGCCCATCGCCCCGTCCATTACCACAATTCTTTCGCCTAACAACGACTCTAAATTTGACATTCGGTCTTTCTCCTCAAGAAAACAACATTCATAACAAGCGTAGTGTACGACTCGTACGTTAACATGATGAGGACGCCATCGGTTTCACCGACAGGTCGTCTTCGCAGCCATTTACCGTTCTTGACTTCTTTTGACCGTAACAAATACGATGCCAAATAGGAACCTTCTTCATGTTCAGATATCGTACGAATTCCAAAATTATACTCTTTTCCGTCGCTCTTTCTCTTACATGCCTTGAGTTGTCAACGCCTTCGCCCAGTCTCGCCAAACCATATTTTGAAGATGGTTTTCTCGGATTAAAACAAGCTGAATTACATACGCAACTTGGCATGCCCATGGCCGTGCGGTCACGAAAAGCCGCATTGCGAGTATTTAGTTATTATACGTTCAAAGATTGGGGAAAATACTTCAGTAATTTAGTTGCTCCGGGAAATGGGGAGGATGTATACACCTACAACCGGGATGGCACGCAAGTTCGATATTCATTCGCCTATTTCCCTGATTTGAATGAACGCACGGAGACACCGACTCTTTACGTAAAACGTGTTGAAATTGAATTCACTCCGGCGGTCACTCTAGCCAAAATCCCAGAATTAATTCCTGAGTTTTCGCCCCCCACAGAATCGAAGGCATCAGTGTTTCGGTCTAACTTATGGTTGCTGATATTTAAAGGGAAGCCATCGAAAGAAGCATTTTTCATCTCAAAAGAACAAGGCAGAGAAAGTCTCCCATGGACCTTGGCGTATCAGATGTTTGCCATCAATGGACTTCCAGACCACCTGACGCTTGAAGCAAAAATTGACCGCATGGAAATTACCACGCAAAGCCTCCAAATTGTGAAAAACGGTCAACGGCTTACCCACGAACCTATCTTAAACCCTTTTTCTAAAGAGGTCGTTAACCAACCGCCACCAGAACATGATAAGAAAAACAAAAGTATCCCGACACCTCAGTATGAAGACTAATCAAAATGTAAATGAAGACGGCAACGTGTAAAAGAAAGTCACCTCGTTTAATTTCTTTCCTTACATGTTGATTTTTGACATTACGATTTTCTTCTTGCCATTATTCGTACCTAATATCGCCGTCACCACTCAGTAATAAATACGGTTCCCCCCATTGCTGATCACTCTCTAAACTCCAAGCCTCTCCGTTTTGTTCCAGCTTGAGTCGAATCCCGTACAGACCTCCAAATATGAGGGTGGCAATTCCAGAACCAGAATCTTCCACTTTTTGAGCGAAAACATGACACAGCGGCTGTTCTGCATCTTCACTCCACCCAATGACTGAACACCACTCCCCCTGTGGGAGACGGTCATAGACTTTAATGTGTGTGATGGGAAACTGAGAAGAAACCTCTTTAAATCGCAGAAAGACAGAGGTTTCACAATTTAAATTACTCTCCACTTCAAGAAACATCCACACACCTTCCTTGACCCTTGAAAATCACTGCTGATACCATACATTAAATTCAGGATTTTTTCTCATTATCCAAAATTTCTTAGCTGTGCACCTTGAGTAACTTGGCAAACGAACCTATTCAACCTCAGTTTGACTCACTCCCATTCCTCTGCCGTCGGCCAGTCCGAATTACCTTCTATATCGGCTTGACCATGTTTTTTCTCTGGATGTTAGGCTGGGGACTTATTCCCCCGCTCTTAGATCCAACATTTGAAAAACATGTTCAGGAGAAAAAGGTCATTGTTGGAATGACCCGCGACCAAGCTATGAAAGCCTGGGGATCGCCCTATCAAATGAATGTCAGTTATACGCCTAAAGGGATCAGACGGGAAGAATGGGTCTATGAAGATTGGCTAGACGCTGGAACCATCACTCATCGCTACCTGTACTTTGAAGAAAACCGGCTAGTGGGTGGATGGAAATAGTTTTCGGCTTACGTCGGTCAACTGTTACTCCATTCGACCTAGAAAATTAACAGCAAAAATACATAAATAAATGTTATGGAGTTTCGGTAATTTGAGCTCGCCTCTCGCGTCCACTCCCTCCACTAATAATTAAGACACGTTTCCATTCACGAATTTGATAGACCGCCCAGGCATTAGGCTGACCTTGGTAAAAGGCCTCAGGATCCTCCCCTTTGGCTTGAAGATATGTGGGTTCCGTAAACCCTTCATCTAAAACATAGTCCAGCAAATTGTCAGCAGTCACACCTTTTCCACCAAGGGACACCTCAGCTAAGAAGTTCAGAATTTCATCTGGATTTCCTAAATTTACTGTTTCCATATACTTACAGCTTCCTGAAATCTGTGGTATTCTATAAATGATAGGATTCAAAAAGCAATCCGGTTGAAGTAGCTGATGGTTGTGTGGCTATCGTACAGGCCTCTGCTTTGCGTTATCTCTCCTCTCTACTCCTGCTTATTATAAAGGACCATCATGCGAACTCTCTCCCCTGATCAATTCCGTGAAAAATTATTTGAAATTCTTCGCCGCAAGCAACATTGGGCCTCTTCTTATTTCGATGGAAACACCATAACCAAAGAACATCTTCACCAATTGTACCACCAAGAATATGTCGTCTATATCCGTGATTTTGCGGTCTTACTCGCACGCATTTTGGGGAAAAACCCACCATGGGAGGTTCGACGACGGCTAGCGACGACAATCTACGAAGAAGAAACAGGAGGCCTGTCTTTCCAACAACCACATCAGGAATTATTTTTACAAATGATGATTGGCCTAGGATTTGACCGATCAGGATTTCGTGATGTGAAGCTTCTTTCAAGCAGCCGGATCTATCGAGAATGGCTGGATCAACTTTGTGACGATGAAGACTGGCTTGTCGGAGCCACGGTCTTAACGGTCTTTATCGAAGGCACACCAATGGATCCTGATGATGTCATGCACCCCAAGGGCCCAAAATCTCCCGCAGAGATCGAAGACATCATCATGAAACATCCATTGGTTCAATACCAAGGACTCTCACCCAAACACATGGATTATATACGGGTCCAACAGATTGTTGAACCTGTAAACCGCCGTGCGATCTATGACATGATCATTCATCATACGGTAGAGGCCAAACAACAACAAACCGTTTTACAGC
>BQIY01000236.1 GCA_021604265.1 Nitrospirales bacterium | reverse complement strand
GCGAAAACTAAGACCGAACGATTTTTTTTTAGTCGAGATGGGAACACTGCGGTACCGTATTAAGGGAAAGACTAGCACAAATTTCTAGAAAGGTCTTCCTTCCAGGGAGACAACGCGACATGTGAAATGGGAGGTTGCCGGTGTATCCATGAACGTTCAGCTTTGCCCTGCAATCTCTTTCTTTTGGCCTGAGAAATGTTCGGATTAGATTCGATATTTTCAAACAAAACCGGGCACGATGCCCGGGGTCCGTGAATTTACCGGCACGCATTTTTCCCGTTTGAGAAAACGGAAGTTGTCCAATGAACACAACCAACAAGTATCATTTTCGGCTACATAGGGTTGTGTTGATGTATCGTGCAATGTCGCCGGTCCTGTTTCTATCCAGTGGGCAGGTCAGGGTGTTCGACAAAAACAGAGGGTGGAAACTTTTTGCCGGTTTTAGAGTGGCGGAGGGTGCGTTTCAGGACGAAGTCAAACAACAAAGGATTGAAGTCATAGATCTCATTGAGGGCGTCCCGTTCTTCGGCGTTGATGTGACCGGAGGACACGAGTGAGAGGGTCCGAATCACTATATTGATTGCAGGCAGGGGATAATCGCTTCCATTGATGAGCCTGGAGTGAATGGAGGCCTTTGATAAGATCTTATCGAGGTTGTGATGCCGATTGTATTGGGTCAAGGCTGAAATATCAGCAAACACTAAGCCTGTATACTTGGGCTCTTCGAGCATCTGAATGGCCAGATCGATATAGGGCGTGCCGGGAGGACAAAGGGGCTCCTCATTTTTTTCGCATTCTCCCAAACTGGCGACATGCGCCATCACGACTTTCACGCCCATATCCAAAGGCCTTTTTAATAACAAGGGATTTCCAAATCGCTGAAATTCCTCTGCTTCCGTGGCAACCTCCACACCCGTATGGGAAATCAGAACCATGTCGTGCTCTTTCATGATGCGGTAATACGGAACGAGTTTGCCCTGCATCGTCTCTGACGCCGGGTGAATACCCATGGCATTGGGCAGCCATTTCACAAATCGAACGCCTTGTTGTGCATAGTGGCGAAGCGCGGTTGTGGCATCCTCCCGATAAGGATGAATGGAGATGATAGGGAAAAAGATATCGGGGTTCTTCTTGGCGATGGTCATCACATATTCATTAGGCACGTAAAACGTTGATAACTCCCGATGAGGTTGCCCCTGCTCGTCATGAAAGAAGTCAAACGCCATGATGCCGAACTTTCCCTGTTCAGGCATGAACTGAATGAGGTCTTTCAAGCGCGTAAGGTACTTGGCGTCGACCTGTTGTTCGTCGGTTATCCCTGCTGCACTCTTATAGATTTCAAATTGGAAAAAATGAGTTAATCCGCTCCACGGTGATTGCCAATCCTCATTGACGAAGGTTCTATTGATGTCCTCATTCATGCCCAGCATATGCACGTGATAATCGCGACGGACATTACCGTGAATGCCGTCGAATGCCTGTTCGATGAGCGCGCGTGCCCTGGCGCTCATTTCTATTTCCAAATCCTTGGGTTCATGATCGAAGGCGCCCCCCAAAAGATCGCAGGAAGCACAGAAGGCGCTCACAGCAATCAGCATTGCCCGGAGAAGATATGTCGGTGCCGTTCTCATATGCTTGTGTGGAACCATATTGAGTGCATCTGGTTCGTGGAGACGTGTTTGATCTCACTGACAGACGATATTGGGTATGGAACGAAAGGTTTTAGGAAAGTACACACGTAATTTCTTTAAACAAAGAATGCCCACTCTATGTTGGCTTCCTTTGAGGGAAAAAGGGGGGTGGATGGATTTGCCTTGTGCATCTTTCGGGAAGGCAGAATGGTAAATAAGCATTTCATTTCAACCCTATCGTAAAAAATGGTTTAAGGAAATATTTTTTCATGCTTTTTGGGGTATTTCTGAAGGCTTGGTTTACAAACTTTATACCTTGACTAATTTTCAGAATTAACCAAGAATCTTTCCATTCATGCACATGTGAAAAATCAATTTTGACTACAGCGATTCTGTGGTGGAAGAAGGTTTATGACTAATTCGGCAAAATCGGAAACTTGGCCCCCCCTAATTCTGAACGAGTGGGAGGATACATATGGAACCTTGCACATGTGGATGCAGATCGTCGGCAAGGTTCGCTTGACCCAGACCCCCTGGATCGATCTGATACACTTCTTGAATTCCTGCAAATAATGTATGAAGCCGCAGCCAATTTAATAAAATGGGATCGCGCCTCTTTGGAACCAAGGATCGATCCCAAAATTACAGGGGCATGAGAATCCGGCCGGGATAATGCTCGGATCTTTGCTGGCTCGGTCCGGTGTTCCCGTCTTCATCTTGGAAAAGCATGGTAATTTCCTGCGTGTCTTTCGTCGATAGAAAATAGTTAGTAGTTCCCTCAATGGAGGCGAGTGTTTAAACTTCAATTCTGCTGGCGACAGAAAGCAGGGAGGTGCAAGTGGAACATATCTTCTTTGATAATTGGCAGGCGCTGTTCCGAACGGGATTGATCAGTATCCTGGCATATGTCAGCCTTATCACGCTTTTGAGGTTGTTCGGCAAACGTACCCTCTCCAAGATGAATGCCTTTGATTTAGTCGTGACGGTCGCGCTTGGGTCGACGCTGGCAACTATTTTGCTCAATAAAGACGTGACCTTGGCCCAGGGAGTCCTGGCCTTGGCTCTGCTGATAGGAATGCAGTTCGTTGTGACGTGGTCCAGTCTTCGCGTCCGATGGGTGCGTAAGCTGGCCACAGGGGAACCGACAATGCTGTTGTATCAGGGTACATTTTTACCTGTTGCTTTGGGGTGGACACGGGTGACCGAAGATGAGGTGCGAGCCGCGGTTCGGAACGCAGGAGCGGCGACGTTGGATGAGGTCAAGGCGGTGGTGTTGGAGACCGACGGCTCCTTCAGCGTAGTTCGAAGGGGTGGAGGTTCCGGAGAGTCCAGCCTCATAGGGGTCAACCGACCGTCGGGTATTCCACCCCCACATACCAACAGATAAGCTATGCCGTTAGAGGAGCCATGACAAAGAAGACAACTAGCGCACGTATCGAAACCGACTCCTTTGGTTCGGTTCCCGTGTCGGCTGACAAATATTGGGGGGCACAGACCCAACGTTCCTTGGAAAATTTTCAAATAGGCCAGGAGCGTTTGCCTCGCCCATTGATCCGGGCGTTGGGGATCGTCAAGCGTTGCGCGGCTCTATCGAATATCCACCTGAACGCCATTGATGAAACAACCGGCAAGGCCATTGCTGATGCGGCACAGGATGTGATCGACGGCAAGTTGGACGATCACTTTCCCCTTGTGATCTGGCAAACCGGTTCCGGCACGCAGTCCAACATGAACGCCAATGAGGTGATTGCCAATCTGGCCATCGAACGTCTGGGCGGGACACTCGGAACAAAAACGCCCGTTCATCCGAATGATCACTGCAATTGCAGCCAGTCTTCAAATGATGTCTTTCCGACGGCAATGCATATTGCGACAGTTGAACAATTGCACCATGTCCTGATTCCATCCCTAGCACATCTGCGCCGAGTTTTGTTGGAAAAGTCGCAGGCCTGGGAAGACATTATCAAAATCGGACGAACCCACTTGCAGGACGCCACTCCTCTCACATTGGGGCAGGAATTCTCGGGATATACAACTCAGGTGCAATTGGGGATTGATCGGATTCAGGATGGCCTTAAACGACTGTATCTCCTTGCGCAAGGCGGTACGGCTGTGGGTACGGGATTGAACGCAAAGCCAGGGTTTGGTGAGAAGTTTGCTGAGGAAGTCGCAAGGTATACACAGCTGCCCTTTCTTTCGGCTTCCAATAAGTTTGAAGCGTTGGCCACGCATGATGCCATGGTGGAAATCTCCGGCGTGTTGAATGTTATCGCCGTGAGCCTGAATAAAATTGCCAATGACATTCGCCTCTTAAGTTCCGGTCCGCGCTCCGGTCTGGGAGAACTCTCCCTGCCTGAAAATGAACCGGGTTCTTCCATCATGCCGGGAAAGGTGAATCCCACTCAATGCGAAGCCATGACTATGGTCTGTGCGCAGGTTATCGGGAATCACACGACTAGCACGATTTCCGGGGCACAGGGGCATCTTGAACTCAATGCGTTCAAACCCGTCATTGCGTACAACGTGCTTCAATCCATCCGCCTCCTCGGCGATGCCGTTATGAGCCTGACCGATAAATGCATTGTGGGCATTGAACCCAATATCGGACGTATTTCCGAACTGATGGAAGAATCCCTCATGCTGGTCACGGCATTGGTTCCTCGCATTGGTTACGACAAGGCTGCCAAAATTGCTCAAGGGGCTTTAAAGAATGGACGCACCCTGCGAGAAGAAGCTATCGCCAGCGGATTTGTGACTGAAGAAGAATTCAATACCTACATTCGTCCGGAACAGATGATTCGTCCAGAGTAACCCCAACCTCACTTCCAGCATTCTGGATCCTTCGGGGAAGGAATTTAAAACGAAAGACTGCGTTCTCTTTCCGCCACAGCTTTAACATAATCATCCATGCCCTTCATTACCGCACCCACCTCGAGATCAGATTCGTTAATCTGTCGGGCGATCGCACATGACGAACAGACCCACAGAGGAATACCCTGAGACAGAATGGTATTGGCTAACACCTTCAATGCCGGAAGCCCGACTCCCTGTACACCATCTACCCCATCTTTTTTTGCTAAGACGACGGCCTCGGCCTGGAGCCACAAAACGACCTCATGCCCTTGTTCGTGAGCCGCCTGTGAGGCGATAAACGGAAGGGTGGCCATTGTTGGATCATCCGTCCCCTTACTTCCGGCAATGACAAAGCGTGCCATAGTTTTCTCCTTTTATTACCTTTTTTCTTTCATGCTTCTCCGACACCCTCATCTCATATCACAGGAAAGCTGGATCAGGATTAAGACGGGAACCCCTAATTTGATGGTATCAGTGATGAAT
>BQIY01000235.1 GCA_021604265.1 Nitrospirales bacterium | reverse complement strand
ACATGGCATTCGACAGTGAGGATTGTAGAAGAACCATCCGCGTGGGCACTTGCTCGACGCCACACAATACGAACAAGGATCAGACAATCCCTGTTGTAGTTACTAGCCAGAAGTTTAGATTGCACTCGATCCCATCAAATGTCAAGCATCATATGGTACGCGAGGAACTGCGGAGTCACACGAGGACAGAAAATTTGAGTTCCACTCTCTACCCCATGCATTGCATTATAGCGAATTCAAACAAATTCCAGATCAGATATCTACTCACTCAGCGCGATTATTCGCTTCAAACATGCGGAAGTTATAGCCGTACAGTTGAACATTCGCTTGTACGATGTGTGTGGCTGCGTTGTGTACGTGTAGTCAATTCGGTTCCACGGTCTGCGGTTACGCGATAATTGAAACGGCTATAACGATCAGATAACGATGAACATGTCACGCTTGCCTGCCGCATGACATGTTCATCACAAGACCACTCAGAACTATTTTATGAATTGTAGATTATTGCGGAAAGTTGGATCAGACCAAGCCATTCCGAATGTCACGCGGCGTAAGACACCTCAATGTCCGCCTATTTCTTGAACAACCTGCCTGCGCTTGTCCCCTCGCAATCTTGAGTGATACGCTTACGAACACATGGCATGATAAGAGGTCCCTCTTGAAATGCTGAAACCCGTTTATGAGGACTGATCATGATTAGACTCTTCGCAACACAATGGCTCCCTCGTCCATGGAGTTGGCCTGCACAATTATCAGTGATCATGGTGGGAATGGTCTTTCTCATAACATCTCCCCCACGAGTCTTGGCCGGCGGCTTCGAGTCTCCCCAAGAATGCTTGGCCTATGACCATGATGCCCATTTGAATTGCTTGTATGCCTATATCGAAAT
The DNA here is from genome assembly GCA_021604265.1 of Nitrospirales bacterium. The sequence goes on along the minus strand of BQIY01000235.1, from coordinate 4,084 downwards.
TCAACAAGATACCATCGGCAAACTCGAAACTCGCCTCAACGAAGCCACACGAAGTTCACAACAACTTCAAGATCATGTGAACCAGCAACGTTCGGTGAATGGCCGACTTCAGCAGCGCATTCGAGATTACAGCCGGGCGCTAGACACCTATCGTTCCCCGCGTTTACGTGACTATTCAGGGTTTTCATATGGCTTTGGTCGGCCACGGTATGACCGGCGTTTGTTCCAACCCCATCTTGGCTTTCACCTGGGACACGACAATCTTTTTTGGTAACGCACATATAACGATGCCAGCCCAACGATACTCACCCCCTCGCCATCATCATCCATTCAATATTGTTTATTCAAGAAGGGTCTCATGCGCGAATTGACATTACTTATCGCAGCATTGATGCTGCTCACCTTATCGAGCTGCTCTAGTTCCGGAGGAAATGCCGCGCTAGGAGCGTTGGGCGGGGCCGCAATAGGTGCGGGCGGCTATGAGTACAATTTAAAAACCCAGAAAGATCGAATCGATGAAGATCTCAAGGATGAGAAAATCGATCAGAAGGAATATGACATTCGAAAAGATCAGATTGAGCGAGACTCGCTTGTCCAATAGCGATGAGAAAACGAACGCATGTCCATTGAGAGTCCATGCCACGGTATCCTGTCACAGGGACATGACCCAAAGAGTGATCGCGCCTTACGTGAAGCAGCGCCAGCCTCTATACAATCCTGACGTCACCTTGTCAAAAGGTGACGTCAGGGACTTCCATCACGACATTAAGACCTTTCTCACCTCAACCACCACACGACACGTTTCCAGCTTTCGAGACGATTGACATGCAAGTTAAACGAATGCCCGATGCGTGGGAGCGTTTGGACCTTAACTTTTGGGGCACGCGGATAAAAACTCGCCTCCTGACCAGCAAGACTTGCGGGAGAAAGGACGTCAAACTCCCCGAGCTGGACCAAGACCGGAACTCGAATCCGATTTGACCGAGAAAAGTCCTTAATAAATGCGACATCATCAGCATTTCCTCTCGCCATCGCCTGAAGGAGTGGAAGACCTTGAGTAAAAATCCCGCGAGGCGTCTGATCGGCTAACACACGATTGTCAAAAATCGGCATCACTGGATCAGTTTTCGATAAGAAGTAAAAGGCTTGAGTTCGAATTTCAGAGGGTAGCTGGACATACGGCTTTTCTAGAGCCGCCAAAACAATATCCGGCATCAAGACAACATGCGGAGCAAAGGCCCAGGCTGTCACCACCAGTGCATCAGCGGCATGCGGAAACTTCCCCAATGTGTAGACACTCAAGATGGCACCTAACGAATGGCCAACCACAATGACTTTTCTGAAAGAACGACGAAGCGGATTGTGTCCGGATTTTAAACGAAACAACACTTGCGCAATGGTAAATGATGACTCTTTGAGTGTGAGTAGGTCTCCATCAGGCACATCGGACTTTCCACTACCGAGCAAGTCAAGTGCAAGCACGACAAAACCATTGCGAGCCATGAACTGCGCATAGGAATAGTTTCGCCGGTTAATCCTCGGGCCGTCCCAATATCGATGGTTATAGGTGAGACCGGGAATCAGCGTCTGTATTGGTTTTCGGCCGACATTCACTTGAATAAGACAGGCCATCACCTGTGATTGAGACTTGAATGACAGGCATCGACTGACACGTCCGACTTTGAAATAAAAGAATCCTGTCATCGTAAACTTCTGACCAGTCGAGAGCTGTACTGGAAAATTCACGCGATGCTTCACAACAGACCCCTTGAGGGACCAAACCCTCTTTGGTGTCCAGTGATTCCGTTCATGAGCAAACGATAAAACAGAAGTGGTCAGCAACACACAGCCAACACAGATAATCATCAGCAACACTCGATGAATCATAAGAACCTCCTTCTGGGAATGAAGTGGACAGAACAAAACCACAGAGGGGTATGGTGGATGCAATGAATTGGTGAAAATAGCAAAGAAGAGGGAGCGACTGCTAGGGAAAAAGAAAGAAATGTTATAATTTGTGCAACACCTATACGAAAATAATTCCTCTGTTCAACGCCGGGTTGTCATACATGTTCTTGAGAACAAATAGAATCTGAGGCTCTCGCACAACTCAGACCAACCCTGATACACTACAGCGAATGCAATTCATTCCCAGTTCATGAACAAAGGAAGCCTAAGCCTCAAACATCGAACGTTATGTGAAACACTATAGCCACGGCTCATCTTTGTCCGTGAAAGACCTATGCGACATATGTGCGCGTTCACACCTATCACCTTCATACATTGCGACCGTCACACCCTTCGAAGGCAATGGCACACCATCTTAGCCTGGTGTTGCGTCGGGTTGTTTCTTACACCAGGCTTCGCCTTTTCTGCCGACGTACCCCCGACACTTCAACCTCACCTGAAAGGGATTGCGTCATTTGCCCAATCATCGCCAATGGTGTCGATTCCAGCCGGTCCATTTCTCATGGGAACCAAACGACGTGATGCCGATGCCTTTCACGTCGATACCCAATACGATGACACGGAATTTCCACAACGCCCTATTTGGCTCAAGGCCTTTGCTATTGATCAATATGAAGTCACGCTTGGAGAATTCCTGAGCTTTCATTACCAACACGACCGGATCGTTTCGGACGAATTGCAGGAATTGATCTGGCACTTAATTGACGTGCATTTCATCCCAGACGAAGTCTTGGCGCCATGGCCGGCGCTGTACGTGACCTGGGAAGAAGCTTCGGCATTTTGTCAGGCTCAAGGAAAACGGTTGCCCTCCGAGGCCGAATGGGAAAAGGCGGCACGAGGACTGGAAGGACGAGCGTTTCCCTGGGGGCAAGAATCACCAGATGAAACGCTTGTAGTCTTCGGACAATATCATATGCATCAGATTCCGCTGGTCGCCGCCGTCGATAGCTATCCGGAAGGACAGAGTGTGTTCGGAGCCTATCACATGGCCGGGAACGTTGCGGAATGGGTAGAAGACTGGTTTGGATCGGACTATTATCCGATCATGCCGGATCGAAACCCACCCGGCCCCAAGAATGGCCGCTACAAGAGCGTGCGCGGGGGATCATGGAAGAGTAAGGTGGTCATGCTCCGAACCGCAACCCGAGGCGGCGCCTTTCCTCAACAGCGTGAGGCCACCATTGGATTTCGTTGTGCACGATAACTTGCCAGAATCATTCGGCTTACTTTGAGCGTTCGGACCCTAAAACTTGAAACGTTTTTTGTAAAAACCCAAGAGCGGGGATTCTGACGAGATACGAAAGAAAAGATCCACTTTATTACAAAGGTCGTTTGGCGAGAAGATTGAGCCAGGCGCCTTTACGTTCCTGATGTTGAACACGCTCAATGGAAACGTGTTCCCATTTCGCCGCTTGCAGCACGCGTTTCAACTCCGCTTTTTGCCATTTCGCCAGATACCGGCCGGCAATCCATTGCTTTTGAGGAACGCCCACGTCACGGCCATACATGACGGTCATCGCCAACCAGCCGCCCGGCTTGATTAACGTGAATAACTTCCTGCATAACGTTCGGGCTTGGGCTTTGGGAAGATGAATAACCGACGCCGCAGCCCAGATCCCATCAAAGGCTTGCGGCGGAAACGGCAATTGCCGCATATCCGCTTGAATGACCGGCAACCGGGGAGCCCGTGCTTTCGCCGCTTGCAGGAACGACCAGGTGAGATCGACTCCATACACATGAAACCCTTTTCGACGTAAATAACGCGTGTCCTGCCCCGGTCCGCACCCTAAATCCAGGACCGTCCCCGACTTAGGTACCCGGGCAATCCAGGCAGTTAAATGAGGCGGGACCTTATACCTTCGGGTATTCCACTGTTGAAGATACAGGTCTTGATGCGTTTCATAGGCCTGCACCGTTCTCTGCGTAGGAGTGAGTCGTTTCGACATCAACTCGAAACCGAAAAAGTCAGTAGATGTTGTAAAGAATAGAACATTCTTCTGAAACAAACATATTGGTCTATTGAATCGTGCAGCTATTCCTTACACCTGAGGCAATTGAGAAATACCACCAAGAACATCGATGGGAAAAGGGGGAGGAGAAAAACGCTTGACGTGAG
>BQIY01000234.1 GCA_021604265.1 Nitrospirales bacterium | reverse complement strand
CTCTCCTTTGCCTATCCAAACTGATCCGGCGTGGCGGTGGACAATCGCCTTAACCTGGTCGACATTATCATTTTTCAAGGCGTCTACCGCCCGCGCGAAAACGGTCCGCTCTTCAAACGGGAAGGTATCTCGTTTACCGAGATCCGTAACTCCAGCGCAGAGTTTAGGCAGGTCCAGATCCCTTTCGATGGCCTCCGCCCTATCGATATAGGTAACACGCGTACGCTGGTCGTTTCTGAGGCGGTCACAGAGATCCTGCACTAAGGGTCTCGCAGAGTCCTCTGCATGGGAAACATCTGCTAACGCGGCAGGCGCCGTCTCTGGAAGATCGAAAACAAATTCGCTGAACAACAAAAAGCGCCATAGCTCGTCGGCGATCGTCGACCAAGTCTTCGCGCGCGTCTTGAGTTTTAAGCCAAGTGTTAACCTAAAGAGATCGCGGGCTTCTGCGATCCACGAATCTTTTTCTTGCAACGCATTGAGCTGACGACTGTCTGGCGCGAGCAGCCCGAACAGTATATCTCGCGAAGACTCTGCTCCTAACTGTGCCCGCAGAGTCGGCCAACCCACACCACCCCCAATAGCATCAATAATCGCGAAACTGGGGTTTGGATCTTTTTCAAAGACTGAACGAATTGCAGTGGCATGATCCGGTTTGGCCTTGAGACAAAGACTCAGATACTCATCTCCATCGCCTTCCGGGAAAACATTGCCGCACACAGAATATAAGGCAAATGGATCACGCTGCCGATCCTCATCCGAAACCGGCGCAGCGGCAGGAACATAGACGAGCAAGCCAGTCGTCTCCGAATTGGACGATCCCAACTCACCAAGCATATTCAGCGCGACCTCTCGGCTTTCGATACTGCTCTCCGTGGCATCGATGAAGTGCAGGCCATCGGCGCCCAAGCGTTGGCAGAGTTCCCGATAACGAAGATCCGGATCATAGACCACAAGCACCCCGCTTCGCTTGACACGCGGTAGCAGGATATCTGTCTGAATGAATTCCCTTATACCCACTATTTTCTACTTAAGTTACGACCTCTTCTGAACCTCGCTGATGCGAATTCGCTATTCGGCCGGCCCCTCATAGAGTTGCTCAAGTCCATGCGCAATTGCCAACGACTTATCTATCTTGCATTTCTCCCGAATTCGTTTTGGCCAGTAATTCATCGCCAAATGCGACCAGTCGTAATCGCCATTTTCTAGTTTATCCCAGGTTTCCTTTAACACTTTCTGCCACGATTTGTGGCGGAACGACTGCCAAAGGGGTGCAGCCGTTACTTGAACTCCATCGTCAAGATTAGGTTTGTAATCTGACGCAATCTGAAGCAGATTCTCGCGAAGGTTTGTCAGTTCCAATTCGAATTCCTGCAACTCTTCTAGTTCCCGTTCGTCTGCTTTACTACGGATAGCCTTGCCCTTTAAATGTTGTTTATTCTGAGACACGGACTTGAGCTTCGGCTCAACAAAGTCGTTAACAGCGACATAGAGAGTTTGATCCGAAAGGATGGGATAATACAACCAAAGCGTGTAGCTACCAGATACTGTTCCTAGTGGCCAGTAAATAGGTGCCTTACGACGACCCTTTGAATATTGCTTTAGATGAAACTCAAAGAAGTCTCGTTGCAACCAGAGTCTAAGCTCATCTGTCACTCTCTCATCAACACGTGCCAGCACTTCTTCGACCAAACGCGAAAGATCATGTGGATTTCCTGGATCATCCACCAGGATACCGGTATGAATATGAAAAGGTTTTACATCGTCCGGCAACATACCTGGACTCTGGACTGGCAATGGATCAAAAGGGTGTGGATCACACGGTATTTCTCGCTGACCTATGGCCAGTCGGACATCAAAACGCCCAAAGGCAACACCAACACACCAAGACAATAATGAAAATAAAATCGAAGAGGGATTTCTTGATATATAACCCCGTTCGGAATCACTATCATTGTCGAGTGTTACTTCTAATGATTTGTTTGTATCACTATTTCGAACCACTTTTCTTTCTTCGTCGTTCAACTCATAAAGACCAAAAGAAATAAGATCAACTTCATTTTTTATATCGCTCAGCCTTCGCTCTAATAAGGAACGATCAAAATCACCTAATCGTACTTGAATTACCTCTGGCAGCAAGAATGCATTGCCTACCTCATTAACGCCATCAAGTTTCCGTGAAATTTGCCAACCTTCCCGTGACAGCGCTCCGAGCTTCTTATTAAGCTTGCTCGGCACTGGCAGGGATTTCACATAATTATAGACTTTATGTTGAGCACAAACTTTCGATAGCCAATAAGATACCACCCTAGAATTTAACAGGCCTAGCAACTCCCAGTTGTCCACCTTTGAGTCGGCAGTATAAATCGCTGTTCCTTCCTGGGAAAAAATATGCTTTTCAGGCATTACTTGTGTAGAGAAATTTGTTGTGCGTTTCCCATAGCATAATCCACCTTTGAAAAATATATCTTCCGATTGTATTTTCATTCCATAGTTCCCATTTAGATATGGGTATTTATGTAAAACATCAGCCTTCGCCTCTGCTCCCGACTCACCCCATTTGAAGACAAAGTAACTTGACTTGTAGAAAGGAGCATATGGGGTACCATGCGCCATAAATGGCCAACTCAGCCCATCATTTGATTCCAGCGCTGCCCTTGGTATTTCCCACCAAAGCCTATGAAATTTTGTTGATGCGCCGACACCTTGCTTCACCTGTACTTCCAGCGAAGCTAATGTATTTTTCTTTACAGCGTACTGATAAAGCTTTGTAGGTATTGAATAAAGGACCGCGCAATCATCAGTTGCTGAAAAGTAGCTTTCATCTCGTTCAAATATAGAATTATTTTTCTTACCAATAGCTAGCAACCCTATTGCTTCAATAAGATCCGCTTCTTTTTCCTTAGATACGAGAAGATTAATAAATGTTGACATTATAATTTTACTTCCAAGCAATAAGCCGCAACTTCAACGTTAGCATCATCAAGAACACCCTCTCCGAGATCGATGAAACTCTCTATGTGCGCGTTAGCCAAAAGAATAAACTTCCTCCATTTTTTATAGCTTGATAGAAAGAAACATGTCCTGGACGTGATGGCACCAAGCCGGCCGCCTGGGTGAAGCAACTCCAATCCGCGTTCCACAAATATCGCCAGGAGGTCGTTTTTCGAACGTGGATAGGCTTTGGTGAGTTCCTTCTTGACGCCCAGGCTCAATGCACCAAACGGCGGATTCATGACCACGACATCGAATCTTTCCCTGGCGAGATCGATGAGACGTAAGCCTTCCAGGGCATCCTGCGCGAATAACCGGCCTTGGAAGGTGGTTCGGGCGGCATGAATGAATTGAATCAAGGCTTTGCGAAGCCGATGTTCGGCCTGATTCCAACTTTTTTGCTCCTGTTCAGCGAACAGGTCGTTGCCCTTGCCGACATACACCTGTCGAATCAGGTTGGGCAGTTCCTTCTCAATGCGCAGCAGGACACCTTGTTCCGATAGGCCTTTCAGTAAGATGAGGCTGCGCTTGAACAGGTCCGCGTCCAGTTCATCCAGTTGATTCGCAATTTGTTCCCGCAATTCACTCTCGGTAGGCGGGGCTACCGCGGCGACCACGTTTCCTTTCTGAATTAGGGGCCGCTCGTTCGCCTTGACGCCAGCGTTGTGCCATGCGCGCTGCGCGCGTAACCAAAGGGCAAGAGACGCGATCTGGGTTGCGCGTGGGTCGATGTCGACTCCGAAGATATTCCGCTCGACAATGAGACGGGGAACATCACGCGCAAATGCTTCCTCGTCGTCGTAAGTGACACTCAGCGGCTCCAATCCCTCTTCGCTGGTCAGAGATCCAGGCCCATGCTGTTGTTCCCATTGCCAAGCTTCTCGGTAAATGACCTCGAAAAGATCGAACGCATATAGGCCAAAATGCATGGAACCACAGGCAGGATCGAGAAGCTTAATCGTGCGTGGATCCCGGAGGTGCGTTGCAGCTTCAGTAGACGTACGCTCCTCGGGTTTGATTAACAAATACTTGCATGAGTCTGCGAGAGAGGTCTGCGCCCCGGTATAGTTGAACCACTGCCTGCCGAGACTGTTGTCGACTAGAAACTCGACGACATAACGGGGCGTAAAGAACTGGTTTCGAACCGCAAGCTCACGGCTGTTGCGCGGCCCTGATTTTCCTTCATCGCGCATCTTCTTGCGTTCTTCGGGCGAATTGAAGTACTGATAGATCCAACCGATGGTCTCGTCCTCACCCCAAAGCGCCTCCATATCGCCGGCATTCAGCAGATCCAGCAGTTCCAGAAACGCGGATTCCCGTGGAAACAACAGCCCCTGGGGCGCGTATCTATCGAAGAGGACCTTAAGATCAAGCGCGAACTCGTCAAACAGGCTGAACAGATAACAGCGGTAAGCATCTCCGGTTTCGCCAAGTGCGTGGCCGGAAAGACGGTTATAGAGCTGAAACCCTTTGGACTGATAGCCGTTTGCGATGGATTCAATAAGCAGACCGCGTGCTTCCATCATGCGAAAGGCGGCCAGCCGGTTCAGCACGGTAAAGGCCTGCTCTCGTACGATTCGATCCAGTACATCCTTGTTGCTCTTCTTCCCACTAGTAGCCATCTCGGATGCCAGGTAGTGGGTGAGGATTTCCCGCAGCACGCGTGCCGTCTCCAACCTGCTGTCATCAATGTGACCCAATTTCGACAAATCAGCCACTTCTCCCGTCGCCGGATCCAGGCCGTATTCCTGCTGCAGTCGCCGCGTGAATTCCTCAGTCAGCAGAGACCGCGCATCACTGACGAAGCGCTGGAGGCGGTTGCGGGTACTCTGATCAAATGCCATTGCTGCTGAGTTCCTTCGGGTTAGTCTTGTTTATCGTTCTTATTTTCAGGCGCAATCGTGAGCTCGAATGCATCGTAGTAGGACAATTCTGCCTTAAGCGCCTGTAACTGCCTTATTAACTCCTCCAGCTGAGCGATGCTG
>BQIY01000233.1 GCA_021604265.1 Nitrospirales bacterium | reverse complement strand
CAACCTCCCACCCAATTCGATTCAGCCCATCGACCAGCGAATTCCGCCGTCGCTTATAGCGTTCCACAATATCCCCCACACAGTCCTGTGGGCCATTCAAGGCGATGATACTCGCAATTTGAATCGGCTGAAACATGCCATAATCCAAATAACTTTTAATTTTTGTGAGTGCGCCAATCATCTCTTGATTGCCAACACAAAACCCCACTCGCCACCCCGGCATATTATAACTTTTTGACAGAGAATAAAACTCGACACCGACCTGCTTCGCTTCAGGAACCTGAAGGAGACTCGGAGCTCGATATCCATCAAACACGAGGTCAGCATACGCTAAGTCATGAACCAGCCATACTTCATTTTCCAATGCAAATGCGACAATCTTTTTAAAGAATTCTAAATCCACCACACTCGTCGTTGGATTATGCGGAAAACTCATAATGAGGATCTTGGGACGCGGTTGGGTTTGACGATAGACTCGCGTGAGGTTTTCAAAAAAATCTCCCGCCGCTGGGTTCAACTCGACCCCACGGACTTCTCCTCCGGCAATAATCACGCTATACATATGAATTGGATACGTCGGGGTTGGCGTCAATACCACATCCCCAGGACCAACCATCGCCAGCGCCAGATGAGCTAAGCCTTCCTTTACTCCCAAGGTGGCAATCGCTTCGGTTTCAGGGTCTAATTCAACATCGTAGTTTCGCTTATACCACCCACAAATCGCATGACGAAGCTTCGTAATCCCCCGTGAGGCCGAATACCGGTGATTTCTCCCATTGCCGGCCGCCTCAGTCAGTTTATCAACAATGTGTGAAGGTGTGGGTTGATCAGGATTTCCCATCCCTAAATCAATAATATCTTCCCCACGCTGTCGTGCCTCCAGCTTCAACGACTGCACTTGGGCAAATACGTAATGCGGTAAACGCTCAATTCGATAAAATGGTGTCATTATGTCCGTAAAAAAAATGTAAGATTATCTGATGAAGAAAGTCTTTTTTCCTTATTTTTCCAACAATTTTGTATTTTAGATCAGCTGATTCAAGCAGTCAATTTCATTTCATACAACCGACAAATAGACTCAAGACAGAATGGAGAGCAGCATCTGAACTCGGAGCACTTTCTTGCAGCCATATTTTCACTTCTGACATAATGCGTTTCCCTACGATGAGATGACAAAGCGACTTCACGCAACAAGAGGAATCTTATGGCCAGACTCGGCGTCAATGTAGACCATGTCGCAACCCTCCGACAAGCCAGAGGGGGACATGAACCAGATCCCATTACAGCTGCCACCCTCGTCGAGTTAGCCGGTGCCGATGGCGTGGTCGTTCATCTGCGGGAAGATCGACGCCATATACAAGATCGCGATCTCACCCTTCTAAAGGAAATCGTTCATATCCAATTAAATCTGGAGATGGCTGCAGATGAAGCCGTGGCCAAAATGGCGCTCAGCATCAAGCCTGACATGGTCACGCTCGTCCCTGAGCGCCGGCAGGAACTCACCACTGAAGGGGGGCTAGCCGTTGTTGAACGCAAAGATCGAATACAGGCAATGATTCAACTGCTCCATGATGGGGGTATCCCCGTCAGTCTGTTTATCGATCCTGACCAGCAACAAGTTCGTGCCGCACACAAAATTCAAGCTGATTCCATCGAACTTCATACAGGACGATACGCCAACACGAGAAACAGCAAAGACCAGCAGACAGAATTCGAAGCCCTTGAGCAAGCCGCCAAACTCGGAGACAAGCTTGGCTTAGGCGTCAATGCCGGCCACGGGCTCACGTACCATAATGTCCAGCGATTAACGCAAATCCCTGAAATTCGTGAATTCAATATTGGCCATAGTCTTATCTCACGTGCAATCTTTACCGGCTTGGAAGCAGCGGTCCGTGAAATGAAAGCCTTACTCAACTCACTTCGCTAAAATAGTTACCATCAAGCCATAACGTACACCTGAATCGTTCTCATTCCTAGCGAACCATGCGCACTCCCCACTTCATTCCAACGCCAGTTGGAACAACGGCGTTCCCTCCCCTCGTCACGGCGTCTCAAATGCAGTCACTTGATCGACGCACCATAGAGGAGAGCCACGTATCCGGAAGCCAATTAATGGAACGTGCCGGTATGGGCGTCGTCCAAGTCCTTGAACAACAGCTTGGATCACCTTCTGGCCAACCGATCACGATCGTGTGCGGAAAAGGCAATAATGGCGGGGATGGGCTGGTCATAGCCCGTTTATTAAAGCAAAAACGCGCGAAAATCCAAGTGCTCCTTCTGGCTCACCCCAAAGAACTGACCCAAGATGCTCTGGGCATGTATACACGCCTACGGAAAATCGCGCCCTCTTCAATCATTAACGTCGAACCATCAGCAGCCACCATTCAGGCCTCGATCCAGAGCGCCGCTCTTCTTATTGACGCAATGTTGGGAACGGGATTGTCAGCACCTGTCAGAGAACCCTATCGCACGGCCATTACCCGCATGAATGAGGCACAAACCCCAACCCTTGCCGTGGACATTCCATCAGGAATTCATAGCGACACGGGAGAGGTCATGGGAATCGCCATCAAGGCTCAAACCACGGTGACGTTTGGGTGTCCCAAGATCGGTCTGTACCTTGGAAAAGGCATCAACCATACAGGGATCATCGCTACTGTGGATATCGGGATTCCTGAAGCCTATGTCAAGGATTTAGGATCATCGCTTCACCTGCTGAATCAAGAGTCTCTTGCGGCGCTGCTTCCCGGGCGAGCCCAAGACTCACACAAGGGAACATGTGGGCATATCGGCCTAATTGCTGGCTCACCGGGAAAAACTGGATCTGCAGCCTTAGCTGCTCGCGCTGCACTCCGAACTGGTGCTGGCCTGGTCACAATCGCGACACCTCAGTCTGGCCAGTTGAGCCTTGACGCTAAACTCTTTGAAGCCATGACATTGGCCATGCCGGAAACCAAGGCTCAGACTCTTAGCCGAGCAGCGCTCAAACCTCTCACGGCATTTGCCAAAGAGCGAGATGTCATCGCGCTTGGACCCGGGATCAGTACACATACAGAAACAGGGAAACTCATCAGGCAATTGCTGCCTTGCCTGAAACAGCACTGCGTCATTGATGCCGACGGGTTAAATATCCTTGCAGGGCATCTTTCAATACTCTCTTCCTGCAAGAGTTTCCCAATCATCACCCCGCACCCCGGAGAAATGGCCAGACTACTTGGCCAAACTTCAGCGAAAACCGTCAACCAAAACCGTCTCGGTATCGCATTGAAATTTGCGAAAGCCCACAAGGTCATTCTTGTGCTGAAAGGAGCTCGAACCATCGTTGCGCATCCAAGTGGCCAAGCCGCTATCTGCACGACGGGAAATCCAGGGATGGCGAGTGCTGGAATGGGAGATGCCTTAACCGGGGTGATCGTGAGCTTTCTGGCCCAAGGCCTCTCTCCCTGGGATGCCGCACGTACCGGAGTCTGCCTACATGGACTTGCCGGAGATTTGGCCGCGAAACGTGTCGGGCAGGCTGGGTTGATCGCCAGTGATCTCATTGAATACCTCCCGCGGGCGTTACAGAGCATAGCTTCAGGATGCGATGAGAGCATACTTACGTGAAGACAAGTCCCAGAGGGAGATCCTCTCTATGAATACCGAAGGGAATATATGGACCACTCGCCTTCCATCAGTTCACGCCACGGAATCATTGGGACACCGTCTTGGACAACAACTCACCGGAGGAGAGATCATTGCCCTCAGAGGAGAACTCGGCGCAGGAAAAACCGTATTTGTCAGGGGGCTGGCCTCAGGAATCCTTATCGATTCAGCAATGGTCACGAGCCCCACGTTTACCCTCATTCATGAATATCATGGCCGTCTTCACCTGATCCATGCAGACCTCTACAGGCTGGAGCTTCCCCAAGAATGGCGAGGGCTTGGGCTTCAGGAATACTTCTATTCGTCCTCAGTCGTCGTGATCGAATGGGCAGAGCGCATGGAAAAGGATTTACCACCCGACCGTCTTGACATTCATCTTGAGCATCGGCAACGGTCATCCAGAAACGCAACCCTAAGAGCAACTGGACCACACAGCCGTGAGCTCGTCTTAAAGATCGCGGAATAGTCTCAGCACATTCCCTAGAACCAGGCGTTGGAAAGATATGAGTAGCTATGGCTGAAACAGACACGACCCCACTAATGCGGCAATTTCGAGAGGTGAAAGCGAAACACCAAGAAGCGATCGTATTTTTTCGCGTTGGGGATTTCTATGAAATGTTTTTTGAAGATGCTGAAGAAGCTTCAAAATTATTAGATATTGTCCTTACTTCACGCGGAAAGAATAAAGATACTCCCATCCCGCTTTGTGGTGTCCCGTATCATGCAGCCACTGGCTACATTGCCAAGCTCCTCAAGGCAGGCAAGACCGTCGCACTCTGCGAGCAAGTGGAAGACCCCAAGGTTGCCAAAGGGCTTGTGCGCAGAGAAGTCGTGCGACTGTATACCCCGGGCACGCTATTTGACAATGATCTCCTTCCATCAAAGGAAGCGAATTTTCTTGCCTCGATCTCCTGTATGCCCCCTTCAGCCCAAGATCCTTCCAAGGCTACAATCCATTGGGGGCTCGCCACACTTGATTTATCGACTGGCGAATTCTGGGTCGTCGAGTACGACTCTCCTCAACAACGTGAGTCTCTTATCGATGAATTAATACGACTAGAACCGAGAGAAATCATCTATCCAACCTTCGCCCCATCGGACATCGTTCGATCCCTCAAAGACCTTCGACAGTCAAGAATGGTCCAAGAAGATGAAAGCTGGTTTCACGCCGAGAAAAACCAACAGCTGCTTACGACGCATTTTCAGATTCAAAACCCTGAAGAGCTTGGATTACCGCCGTTGACCAGAGGGATCGAAGCCGCCGGAAGCCTGCTTCGCTATCTCCAAGCGACCCAGCCAGGCATGAATCATCAACATATTCAAAAACCCCGACTTC
>BQIY01000232.1 GCA_021604265.1 Nitrospirales bacterium | reverse complement strand
ATGGTCGATGATGGGGCCGCCACATAAAATGGAATACCATGGACTTTAGCTAGAACGGCCACGGAATATGTTCCAATCTTATTGGCCACATCACCATTCGCGGCAATTCGGTCGGCTCCAACCACACACACCTGAATTTGTCCCTGATGCATCAGGGATCCAGCCGCGTTGTCCGTGATCAGCGTAGTCGGAATTCCATCCTGTTGAAGTTCCCACGCGGTTAACCGGGCTCCTTGCAACACGGGACGAGTCTCATCGGCAATGACACGTATGCCCTTTTTGGTTTTCCAGGCTGACCGGATGACCCCTAAGGCCGTTCCATAACCAGCCGTCGCCAATGCCCCAGCATTACAATGGGTGAGAATCGTTTGTCCATCCTTGATTAATGCGGCTCCAAAGTCACCGATCGCCTGATTCATCCGTATATCTTCTTCTAAAATGGTCTGTGCTTCATGAATCAACTGTTGTTGCAACGATGCGAGAGACCGATCTTTCTTCTGTAGCAAAACCCGTTTCATTCGATCAATAGCCCAAAATAAATTCACAGCCGTCGGACGGGCACTGCCCATCGAGTCACACATCATATGAAATTCTTGCTGAAATTCTTCAAACGATGACACATTGATACTTTGCCCCCCCAACGCCAACCCCATTGCAGCCGTGACCCCAATCGCCGGAGCGCCTCGCACTCTAAGGTTTCGAATGGCCTCGACGACCGATTGGTAATCGTGACACACCAGGATTTCTGCCTTGTCAGGCAAAAGACTCTGGTCAAGAATGTTCACCAACCCATTGTTCCATTCAACTGTCGGGATCATCAGATATCCTTTGTAAGCATGAGTAAATAAAACCGTTTCCTATCTGACCGACATGGACATTTCTCTCCTCGAGTATGAATAAGCCTCCACATTGCAAAGGGAAATTACACATTTTGTACCTAGGAAAGACTTCCTTCCTATTTGAGTGCTTCAGAACGTTGGTCAGGGCCTGGAAGAATCATCGAGTTTCGAAGAGCATCAAGAGCCAACTGCGAGAATCCCGTTAATCCTGTGGGAAATGATTCCAACGGTCTATAACGAACCTCAGGCGTGGTGATTGAACCTTGCACATGGAATAACGCCGCCACCAATCCTTTTTGCTCTCCCGCTCCAACTCGATCAAACAAAGGGATTTTCTTTAAAAAATCGATGTGCTGACCAAACGGACTGACAGCAGTTGCCACATCCAGTTTATCTGCCACCATATCAAACTCCCCAGCTGTGGTCATTTTCATAATCGGACTGTCGACCATGACATTGTCTGATGCAATGGTCCCATCCTGAATATTTAACGTAGCCGTCATTTTATTATACGGAAAACCTTCCTCTTGCAAGTTAACTTGTCCGCGCAAGACTGTCGAGAGATTCAAGAGGGATAAAATCTGAGGCAAGACGGTCCCTTTCTTGACATGTCCCTGCTCCATCATCACATCAATATTTCCATTTAACGTGGGCATAACCCCACGCGGATTTCGGCCATGCCCTTGTATCATGCCGCGTACAGAGAGTTTCCCTGTGATCAAGCGATCTTCATGTCCGAACGACTGCTGAATATGATCGAACGGCAACCCTTTCATATGAAACGACGAACGGATTGCCACAGGCCTTTCCTTGGGAAGATGGATGAACACTCGGCCGGCAATTGGTTGACCATAGGCTTGACTGCGAATTCGGTCAAGCGTCACTAAGCTGTCACGAATTTTCAGAATTCCCGAAAGGTTTTCCCCTTCTAATTGTTTATACGTTGGATGATCGATATGAATATTCCCCATCACAATACTCGTCCCAGCCAGGTCAGCCAGCCAATCGCGCAGGAAAGACCCCTTCCCCTTAGGAATTAGTAAATCGATATCAAAATTTGATGACTCAAGCACCACATCGATTTCAGGTTTCTCCCTCCAATGTTTCACCGTTCCGGTTACATGCACGTCACTCTCTTCCATCTTTAACTCTAACTGCTTTACTTCCGCAAAAGTTGGATTCACTTTCAGACGAAATAACAACTGGGTGATTGGCGTCGGGAAATCGCGGGAGTCGACCACCCCATCGGTCAACGCAATCCACCCTCTTGGACTCCAACGGGACCAGTTCGGACCACGACCTCGGATGTCAAGAGAAACCTCAAGGATTCCCGCACGTAAAATTCGATTGCCAACGATGACCCCTTTTGGCAACAATCCTAAATTGATTGGCCCGGTATTGACTCGAGCATGAACTTCAAAGATAGGCTTGATTCGCACATTGGCCCGGACAGAGAATCGGAACGGAAGGATGGCCAGTTCAGCTTGATGAATGACTAATTTCCCATTTTGATGAATGCCAAGATCAAAACTCAATGCTCCTCGTATCCCTCGTGGCTTGTGAATCACACGAGGCCAATGAAGCGATGAATCAAGGAGGTCGAACGTTCCCTTGAGTTTCAGAGCATCAATGCGTCCCGATAATTCAGCATGTAGAGGCACCTCCCCGGTCATCGCCACCTCTTGGAATTGTGGAGATTGACGAATAAGATAACGCAATAGTTCCTGTCCTAGTGTGGCATCAACACTGAATCGTTCAAAAACAGGACGTTGATCCGCCTGAATCGTCCCATGTAATCGAAATGGACTCTTGCCAATCACGCCCTGAACCTCATGAAACTGTATTTCATCTGCCGAGAAAAGAAATTTACCCTTTTCAAGAAAAACGGGATCAGGCCACTCACCCATGTGCCACGTCAACCCATGAGGTTCATATTCACCAGAGCGAAACATCACCCCTTCAGGGCTATCCAATTGTCCAGAAAACTGCAGATGTAAATCTCCAACCCCGTCGAGTCCAGTCAAGAGAGCAAGATGACGATGAACCTGCCTTGAAGACGTGAGCTGCTCAATCACATCTGTCATCTGGCTCGCCATAAGCTGACTTTGAAGATCAACGTCGAGCCATGGGCCAGACTCTTTCAATAAGATCATCCCATGCGCTTTCTGAATTGGTAACGACTCATACATTCCCCGAAAATCAATGAGTCGAATTCGATCCGGCTCGACGATAATTTCTCCATCAATCGCTTCCAGCACCGGCTTTCCTGTTTGATGCTTCCAAGAACTTTGGGCCAGTTGAAATGTTCCGACCAGGGAAATACCCACATCCGAACGAGTAGAACCCGCCACAGTCGCTTTCCGAACTTGAATCGTCCCTCCAACCTCCGACGCCTCCCATAGGGGACGAAACGTGGATGGCAATCGATGCTTGGGGATCATCGTCTGAACGGCCTGCAAAGAGAACGGGGTCGACTCAAAACTGGCAGACATCGTTAGATCGCCTGGAGCCAGCAGCCCGGAAATATTGGCATTCCCGGACAGGGAACCCGCCTGACTGTCTATCTGTAATGCAGGCAATGTTAACTCATACCCGACGCGACCCGGCATCAATGTCACATGACTATCAATCTGAGCCAATCCAAGATCGTCAATCCCTTCGGTTTGGATAGCAAAGAAATTCGTGACTTGCCCCATAGCCAAATCCCGAACATCTAAGTGACCATTCATCTTCAACATGTGCGGAACATTCGCCAAGCGGAAGAGGGCCTGAGCGTCGTCTGAAGGACGAAAATTAACCGTGCCATCAAAGAAAAACACTGAAGCCGCTTCAGGCTGTCGAATTTTTCCAGATGCCTCAACCGTGACCGACAATCTATCTGGCTCCTGACCGACAAGCGAAAGCGTCACGTTTTCAAAGACGACTCCACGCGCTTCTTCACGAGGCGACCCATCGATAAAGGTGATGCTTCCATGAGAAATCATCACCTCGTCTACTAAAAAGAGATCAGCCAACACGGTCTCATTCAAAAGATTCCCATCAGACGGAAACATTCCCCATTCACCAGCACGATCTCGTTTGATTTCCATTTCCGGCTGTTCAATCAAGAGCTTTTTGACAGCAAATTCTTGACGAAGGAGAGGGAGTATTTTCAAATCAAGACTGACACGTGTTGCACGAAAGAACGCGTGGGTATCCGGATGCTCTTTGACGATCACTTCTGACACCTCAACATGTGGATATGGCCACAACGACAAATACGCCTGACCGACAGTGAGGTGTGGGCCCAACGTACGCTTCATATAGTTGAACGCCATGCCGGTAAAATATGTCGGATTCAGAAACAAGGGGAGAATCATGAAGACGCCCAACACGACAATCACAAGAAGACTGCCGCCAGCCATGATCCGAGAAAAGCGACCTTTCACGAAATTTCTATTCCCAACTCCCAAAGAGGTACAGTCAATACAAAAGAATTCATCAACGGGTCTGGACAATGGCCATCACCCGACTTATCGGAACGACATAGCCCCACAAATACCCACTATCACTGTATCAGAGGTAGAAAGAAAACAAGAAACGTCTCACCTCTTTGGACGATTACCCTTGTGCCAAGAAAAGGCTCATGCATCTGACTGTCAGTGAAGGTTCAGAGGGTCCACGATTCACCGAGATACCGTTCAGGCTATTATACGGCAAAGAACTCACCCATGCTGCAGAACGGCATGAGTGTACAGGGAAACGTCAAATACGAGAAACCCAACACTCATCACCTTTCTGAACTTGACATGCCTAGAAAGTGTCGATATTCTTCAGCTTGATCCACTGTTCGTCTCATCACAATCATGCCTCGTAGAAGGCCTTCTGACGGAGATCACCTTCCTATCAATACACATCGGATTTCTCGTTCTCTGCAGGCAAAATCAGCAGGACAACTGCCCAAACGCCTTGTCAAAAAACTCCTCAAACTGTATGACTACCCTCACCCCCTGAATCCACGGGTCATCATACCCGGATACGATACGTCTCATGCGCAGCGAACAGCCTCACTCTGTCGTATAGTTGCCAAAGATCTCGGATATTCAGCAGATCGAATCAGACAATATGAAATTGCCTGTCTCCTGCACGACCTCGGTCGAGCTGGACTTGAT
>BQIY01000231.1 GCA_021604265.1 Nitrospirales bacterium | reverse complement strand
CCGGTGAACACGTACTTTGAGGTGTTCGGGGTAAAGTCCGCAATCAGCTTGTTGTAAATAGTCAGGTTGGGGGCCAGCACAAAGAAATGATTCACGCCGTGTACCAGATGAAGATAGCTAATAAATGCACCCATGAGTCGCGTTTTGCCAACCCCAGTAGCCAGGGCGAAGCAAAGAGAGAGAAAGCCCCGCTCAAAGTCTGTAACTGTCGGGAACTCCCTATTGATAGCGTCGAGAGAAACAGACAGATTTACTCCCTTCTTGAGCGGGACAATCTCGGTGACCCGGTCGAGAATCTCCAATGACTTTCGCTGAGGAGGGCGTAGACTCAAACGTCCAGCGATGGCATTCACACGACGGTTCATGATTTCTCCTCTTCGACAAGAAGGTTCATCTGACCAGGCGGGATCGGGGCTTTTGGTAAATTTTCGATCTTCAGACTGTAATCGTCATGGCCCCACTCGCAGCGGGTCAGCACTGTCTTGGGAATCTTCTTGATCGTGAGATTGGAATACTTATCGGATTTCCCGCGGAAAGCAGCACAGATAACCAAGAGCGATCGGCCTTCGCCGACTTCATCACTCAGTGCCTGCAACTGGTCGTGGCTGAGATTCTGTGTGGTGACGTAAATGAAGTCCCGTTCGGTGGAATGCCCTTGCTGCCAATAGATTGTATCGCTGGGGGCGTAGATGAATCCTTCTAGTTTGCAGACGGCTTGAGCGAGCATGGCCGGGTTGTAAGTCTTATTGATGACCCAGTTGTCCCATTTGTCTTTTTCAAGTAAAGAGGGCGCCAAGTGGTAGTACCGGAACCCGCCGCCACCTTTCCACTCGACTGCCTCTGTTATACCACCTTTATCCTCACCATCAATAACTTTCTTGAGACGCGGGATGATGTGCGTGTGGCAATGTTCTCCCAATTCGACCATGATCCAACGTCGGCCCATCTTGTGAGCGACAGCACCGGTTGTGCCGGAGCCGGCAAAAGAGTCGAGAACCCAATCATTTTCATTGGTACTCAACTCAATAACCCGCTTTAAAAGTCTTTCCGGTTTAGGGGTAGCGAATAGGTCCTTGACCTCTGGCAGCAATATCGCATTTTCTGCCTTTGCCTCTTGATTGTGACCAACCTCATCCGACAACCAGAGCGTTGTGGGCACAACGCCTTCTTTATTTTCTCGAAGGAAACGCTTAAGGCGAGGTTGATTTTGGCCATCTTTACCCCACCAAATGAGATTTTGCTGATTGAAGCTCTTAATTGTTTCCTCGGAGTAACCCCAACAGCGTCCCTTTGGTGGGAGGATTTTCTTTCCGTGGGGACTAAGAATTGGAAAAAGACCGGATGACTTTCCGGTAGCAGCAAATTGCTTTCCTCGTTGACCAGAGGTAAGACTCACGTGCAATGGACTTGATGCCCAGGGGCCTCGCGGATCTTCATCAGGATTCGAGTAGTCCCCTACGTTTCGTTCACTTCTTGGCACACGCCCCATTTTGAACTGAGTTATATCCTTTGCGTATACAAGCAGTATGTCAGTAGCCGAAGAAAAAAGGACTGCATTATTGTGAACACTTGTGGTTTTTTGCCAGGTAACCGTACCTACAAAATTATTGCGTCCAAAAATCTCGTCACAAAGAATTTTTAGATAATGACCTTCTGAGTCATCAATTGTGATCCATATGGAGCCATCAGGGGTTAAGAGGGATTTCAGAATGTTGATTCTGTCGGAAATGAGGGAAAGCCAAATGGAGTGCTCAATTCCATCGTCGTAGTGCTCAAAAGCGCTCCCTGTGTTGTAGGGGGGGTCAATGAAGATGCACCTGATCTTGCTTGTGAATTCCTGTTCAAGCGCTTTTAGTGCCAGCAGGTTGTCGCCATAGATGAGCTGGTTATCGAACAAGTCGTGATCAGTAACGCGGTGCGGTGCATGGTAGGACTTCTCGGGATCTTCCAGAAGAATCCGCGGCTCTAACTTCGGCCGATTCTCCTTCCCAATCCATGTGAGTTCGAGCTTCTGTTTCTTCGTCATGAAAGCTCACCTATTTGGGGAGCTTTAGAAACCAGATAGGCGAAGAGATCTTGAGGATAAGGCTCTCCAAATGTTTGCTGCCTTTTCTTGTGCTCTAGCACAAGGTCTGTTTCCAATCCATAATTTTCCGAGGCAATCTCCAGGAGCAGTGGGATCAAATCTGTTTGATTGCGAAAGAGAGCTAGCGATCCTTTAAAGTATTCTGGAGGAGGTCCGCTGTTCCGAAGTGTAGCAGCCTTGGTCTTATTCCAAAGTATCTGTCGCAATTCATCAAAGGGCGCACTCATTGTAGCATGCAATTTTTCCTCATTGATTAAGGCTGGTGTATTGATGGCTTCCCGGACTCTCTTGGCCAACACCCAAGCTGCCGCATAATTGCCATGCTTGTAGGCAAGTCTTTCCTGACCAGAGGCACCCCTGTTTTCAGACTCCATTCTATTTTGGACGTATCTATTGATACGAACAGCATTTACAAGTTGAAAAGCAGTAGTAGCAGGAGAAAATAAAGCCTTGTACTGATCCGACGCCGTATCGAGAATCCTGGCTGGTTCTTTCTTTAACCAAACAACGTAACGGGGGTCGGTTTGTAGCATAGCCAAAGCTTGAGCCGCCTCATCAATCCGAATTCGGTTGGTTTCGTTGATCTTATCTGGTCCCTCGGCCTTATAGGAATAGTGGATATCCAGAAATGCAATTGCGCGCCGTAGATCCTCCTGTTTATCATCAAGAGCAGCAAAATTCGAGAGTAATACAGGATTCTGGTGATTGCGTGCGCGGGTTACTGCCTTGCCAAAGTCTCCATCCGAGTCCGCTTTGATGAGCGTGATTGACACTTTCGCTGAAGAGAGGCCGCTATTCGGGTTTTCCTCAAGAAATCTTGCAGATGTCGCAATGGTCTGGGCTCCATTTATGACAGAAAACCCTTTGATTTTGAGACGTTTTCGGCCTCCCTTGGCCTGCTTCGCTCCCTTGGGCTGGATCTCCTGACACAAAGCCGTGACTCCATTGTTCAAATACAAAAACTCCTGTGGTTTCGTCGCGAGTGTCTGTTCGATTGATGCATTCACCTCCGTTTTGTGACCAAGAAAGACACGAATATTTCTTTCGTATAACGCCTTGTCGTGTTTCTTATGGAGTAATACCAAGTCGGTGAGATGAACCAACCCGAAGTATGTCACTCGTGGCTCGGCGACTAAAGCACATTTCTGAAGCCACAAATCAACATCCACCCTTTCGTAAGCCTTCGCGGTAAGCAAATCATGCACGACTTGCGCAGCATCGTAATTGATTACCTGCGGAGCAAGTCTTTCCTCGCCATGATCCTCATCTGAGAGAATTTCGTCAATCGCCAGTTGAGCGTGCACACTGATGCCTTTGCCTGTGTGAGCAACTACCAGCTGTATGTGACTGCAGTTATCAAGTGCATCTTCAATCTCGACTTTGCGATTTTGAACGTTCTTATTGAACCCGATTAAGTCCTGTTTAATGAGTTTTCTGACCCCTTGGCAATATGAGAGGGCTTCTTCCTGGCTAAATTTCTCCGCGGCCTTCAGTTTTGACTGAACGAGGAATAGTGTTTCCGTTACCGCGTGGTAATAAATGGCATCCACGCCATAGTCGTCAAAGTCGTCGATAACAGAAAGCGCGGCGTCACACTTCGGAATATGGCACAAATTGTAAAGTGCAAATGCACTGAATGCGCGTGACCGATTCTTTTTTTGTTGTTCCTCGGGTGACTTGGAATTCAGCAGGGGCGGTAAATTAGGAATATATTCCTCATCCAAGACTTTTTGGAGCAAAACACTGTGATGTTGGTCTAATGAGTTCATGCGTACCTTATGAATGTTAGGATATCTGCCTTGTTCTAAGGTGTCTATAAAAGTTCCCAACGGATAATAAATAATTGCCTCAAAGAAACCTGTTGGGTGAGCTTCCCTTCAATGTTTGCTATGAGTTCCTCGCGCTGCTTATCAACCTTGTCCTGTGCATCGAAGAGTGATCGGCGCTTCTCGTTGCGTTGGGATTCCAGCGCCTTGATTTGCTTCTGACCGATTAGCTTCTCTTCTAGGGTGAGAGCCATGGTGGCTGCACGACGGGCTTCCTTGATCTGACGATCGAGTTCCTTGATCTCGCGTTCGAGGACTAGCTTCAGATCATCCGCCCATCCATCGAGCTTCTCCGCTTCCGCCTCGAAAAAACGGGCGTTGCGCTCAGAGATTGTGCGCCGTATTTCGGCCTGACGCTTCTGAGTCATCACCTCAAGGTCACCGTCCATTGTTGCTAATATCCCTTCCCCCACTTGGCCCGGTAGCGAGATAAGACGACGAGCCACTTCTTCATCGAGTGAATTTCCGGAATCCGTCACGGCCGAGAAGATGAGGTGATCCTCGGCCTGATCAAGTGCCTCGATGGTGAATAGCGAGATGGCGATATGGCCACTTTGCCCACGGAGGGGTTTCAGTATGCTAATTTTACCGTCGTGGTCGCTATAGTTGAATTGTAGCTCAGCAGGTGGCAATTCGCGCCCCTTCGCTTGGGCAAGGATGGCCTCGGCCAGGGGGTGGTTCAACCGGTACGTGTGCGCTTCGCCTGTCCGGCGCGGCAGCTCGTACAGACCTGTGGGAATTTCATCCCCAAACGGTGACGTATGTAGTTGAAATGAAGACTCGCCAATAAACTTGGCGTGCCCATTCAACTCATAGCGTGTGAGCCGCATAAGGAGTTGCTCATAGCGGTTCAGAAAAGCCTTAGAGGCCTCATTTTGTACGCGGAGCTTCTCGCGCACTTCGTCGTCGAAGTTTTCCAGCAGTTGGCGGCGTGTCTTTGTCATAGCTTCGTTAATTTCGAAGCTCAGTTCGAGCTGGAGTTGGTCGAATGCGGTCCTGATCTCCTCCGCCTTACGACAGCGCTGATAGATGGCGGCAATGCGCTTTTCAAAGTCCACGCCAGACTCTACGGCGCCCAGCACTTCG
>BQIY01000230.1 GCA_021604265.1 Nitrospirales bacterium | reverse complement strand
GGCACAGAGCGTCGCTGGGATTCAGATGATTTCGTCAAAATCTCTGAGCATTTCTCTACGCATGCATTCACTACGCCTTTTACTTGGTGAGCAATCCTCCGTACTGCACGAAAAACGGGACGAAGACCAGTGATAAAATGGCAGAAAGTTTAATGAGAATGTTCAGAGACGGCCCCGATGTGTCTTTGAGAGGATCGCCAACCGTATCACCGACGACTGCGGCCTTGTGCGTCTCCGTACCTTTGCCGCCAAGATTCCCTTTTTCAATATACTTTTTGGCATTATCCCACGCTCCGCCGCTGTTCGATGAAGAGATGGCAATGACCCCGCCCGCGACAAGGGACCCAGCGAGAACACCAGCGACGGCTTGAATTCCAAAAAGGAACCCTGTGATAAGTGGCGTACCCATGATGAGAATCCCTGGAGCAATCATTTCCTTGAGGGCGGCTTTCGTCGAAATGGCCACACATTGCTCATAGTCGGCTTCAGCCTTCCCTTCCATAAGACCGGGAATTGTTCGGAATTGGCGCCGGACTTCTTCAATCATCTCATAGGCCGCTGATCCGACGGACTTCATCGTCATGGCCGAAAAGTAGGAAGGCAACACGGCACCAATAAACAAACTGGTAAACACCAGGGGATCAAGTAAATTAATGCTGCCTAAAAGATCATAAGCAGGACCATGTTGTTCTTTCATTAACAAATCCGCCCGCGTGAGGAACGCGGCGAAGAGGGCTAACGACGTCAGAATTGCCGCTCCGATGGCAAAGCCTTTCCCGATGGCCGCGGTCGTATTTCCTGCCGCATCCAATACGTCAGTTCGATTACGAACGTGCTCCGGCATCCCGGCCATTTCTGCAATGCCGCCGGCATTATCAGAAACTGGACCATAGGCATCGATGGTCAAGGCAATAACCAATGTTCCCAACATACCGAGAGAGGCAATCGCTACCCCATACATACCTGCCAATATCCATGGAATATAAATGGCTAGACCAATGGCAAGGTATGGACCCACGGCACTCTGATAACCAAGAGCTAGCCCAAAAATAATATTCGTCGCCGACCCCGTTTCACACGACTTCGCCACTTCCCGAACCGGGGCGTAATCATGAGAGGTGTAATACTCTGTCATGAGGCCAACAACAAGACCCGCAATCAACCCTGTGAGGAAGCAAAAATACACTCCCAAATCCGTGTACGGCTCTCCACCAATTTCAAATGTATCGGGAAGCATCATTTTGGTGACGAACAACATGACAACTGCCATCAAACCACTAGAGATAATCAGCATCTTCTTGAGGGCCGGGCCAACCTGATCCTCAGTATCGACTTTAATCATCATCATCGTAAGAAAGCTCACGGGAATTCCGATAGCTGAGATCAGGATTGGATACAACAGGGCATCAACCATCCCGGAAAACGCGACAGCACTAATCACCATGGCGGCACAGGTGCTTTCGGCACAGGAACCGAAAAGGTCAGCCCCCATTCCCGCCACATCACCCACATTATCGCCGACGTTATCGGCAATGACCGCAGGGTTCCGGGGATCGTCTTCGGGAATTCCGGCTTCAACTTTTCCGACAAGATCCGCCCCGACATCAGCGGCTTTCGTAAAAATGCCACCGCCCACACGCGCAAATAACGCAATTGACGAACCGCCAAGGCCAAACCCGGCAATAACTTCCATAAGAATATGCGTAGGAAGCTCAGCCGGCATGATGGCAGCCAAGCCAAGATAGATCATGAGAAGTCCCAATGAGGCTAAACTGACTAAGGCAAACCCCATCACAGACCCCGAATGCAGCGCGACATTAAACGCGGTGGAAAGGGATTGATTCGCCGAGACCGTGGTTCGCACATTGCCTTGCGTCGCAATTTTCATCCCGATAAAGCCCGAGGCGATGGAAATGATCGCCCCAAAGATAAAGGCGATGGCCGTATAGATACCCTCATTCACATAATCTGTATGGTGGTCATCAATGAGAAGCGCAATAATGGCGGCAAACACCACCATAAAGATGGCCATGATTTTATATTCTTGCTTCAGAAAGGCCATGGCACCGCTGGAAATAGCCGCATGGATCTTCCCAAGGCGTTGCCTGGTGTCCGCATCATCGACGCCCATATCAATGGGAATTTTTGTGACTGATGAAGAGTAGTAAAACGCCACGGCCAGCCCAAGGATGGACAAAACCAGAGTAATCGTTACCGCCATGTTTGATAGGTCTCCTACAGATTGAAAAGAAAATTATCGATGTACCGATGCATGGCTATCCATGCATGAAGGACAAGAGCATGTTTATTCTAGTCGCGCAGCACTCCTCTTCATGTTCGACTGCAATTCGTTCATGAGAATGTGGGTGGCCAAACAGCTGGCGTGTCGTTATTCGCTCGTCAACACTTCCTGCCCGATAGAAAAAAGCGAACAACGAAATTGTGCAAGAATAGACTCATGGCATGAGACTAATTGACGAAAAAGCGCTTTATTGTACAGAGCGTAGCCAAAATGTTCAAGTAATTGAGGATATCTGACAATACGAAATGGGTTTAAATGTAGGGAAAACTTAGACAGACGGCGAAATCCAAAACTCACCACATGGAGTTTTCTGAAAGGTATTTCAACATAATCCAGGACTCACCCTTTAGCCATTCCTAGATACAAACCTAAGCCTTACGCCAGTAATTGAAGGTCTATGAAGTCATTCATTGTCATACCAATAAATTCGTAAATAGATTTCTATTAGACTCCCGCTAACTCCCAAAGGAATGACTTGGCCAAGGTGACCAATTGCGGTTCCTCATTTATCAACTAATCTCACATCCTATATTCTGGCAAATTCTATCAGGGGCCTCACAATATCTACGTGAAACACATGAACACCATTTTAGTCTAGTAACCAAATTAAGCAAGCAGACGCCACAGTTATTGATGACAACGTAGCGACAACACTATCCAAAAGACTTCAATCCCTCACGTCGTCTCGCGTTCAGGATTTTTTCAGTAGGTGCCTGTTTGGGGATAGCTACCCCTGAAAAATTCTCTCACGTGACCGTTTCTGCCACCGATAGCCAGCAAGACCAAGAAGACCGGTTGATAACATCAGAACCGTAGCCGGTTCAGGTATTGGCGCAGAATCTCCAGGCCCAGGTGTTTTCCAAACTGCGTATGTGATATCCAAGCTGATGCCTCCTCCAGGAATCTCACTATTTGTGAATATGCCAGGAGGAGTTCCAGGCAAAATCTCATCAAAGTTCACTGATTGTCCATTTACCGTGAACGCTGTGGTCACGTTGGTGCCGTCGGTTAAATAAGGGGTCAATATAGAACATTCTTGCGTTCCAGTCGTACAACCCCTCACCGCCTCAGGTTCCGTATCAAAGTTAACACCCCCCGCATCGATCAGTACTGTGTCTAATAATGCTTGGGAAGCATTGAGGGCTGATGCCTGTGTATTGAAAATAAATGAGTCGGGATTACAATTATTGAATAAACTGTTGCACGAACCATCCATGAACATCACGTCGTAGACAGCGCCATTTACCCCGACTCCAGTCGCCCCAGTAAGTAGCCCGCTACCATTCACTTGCAGAGTCACTGCGTGTCCCTGCCCCGCTCCCCCAAATAGTAATAAAATAAAAAAGAACCCTATTGTGATTTTCATGATAACATCCTCCCCATCCTTGAGGTTTAGGCCCTACATTATCAAGGTGACCACCAGTTATTATGGGAATTACTATATGAAACCGCTATTAATTAAGCAAGGAACGACATCATTGCTGTTTTTCTTCCTGCATTTAAGTGAATACTGAGATTTCCCATGGAAGTATCCGTCAATTTTATTGTTTACTCACTTGAGCAGGCATAGATAGCTGGCAACTCGACAACCTCTTCATTCGTCAATTCGCGCCACTCTCCAGGCTGAAGACCTCTCAATCTGATAGGACCAATGCCAACTCGAACAACACGAAGCGTCGGATACCCGACCGCTGCCGTCATTCTTCGAATTTGACGATTCATGCCTTCTTGAATCCGTATACGGAGCCATGCGGTTGGAATATGCTTTCGAACTCGAATGGGGACAGTCCTTGGCCACAATTTTGGATCTGACCCCATAAGCATGACATCAGCCCGTCGAGTCATTTTTCCTTTGACAAGAACTCCCCGCCGCAACGCTATCAACGCATCTTCAGATGGAATCCGTTCGACTTGCACCCAATACTCTTTCCACATTTTATAGCGAGGGTCGGTGATGCGATGGAGAAGTGACGTGTCGGAAGTGAGGAACAACAACCCTTCACTATCCCGGTCTAACCGGCCGGCCGCATACACCGATGGAATCGGAATATATTCAGCCAACGTCTGTCGTCCATCGGGGTCAGTAAAAGAGGAAAGAACCCCGTACGGTTTATTAAAGACCAGATAACGGGGCAAACAGGCATCAGACACGATGATCAGCCTTCCGGAAAAAATTCTCAATATACGATACGCATGATGTTCTCAGAAATAAATGAAACCAGTGCCTTCTGCTACCTATCCATTGTGAAGTGGCCGCACAAGCATTTTCAAATCCCAACATCATGCACAAGACAAATCTTTATTGCCCACTCGCTGGATTTCTGATAACGTGCAAGACAGATTCAGGTTTATCGTCAATTTCGCAGTTTTTCTCTATACAACGTCTAAGGAGCATGCATGGCTTGGGAACCCAAAGACCCTTGGGGACGAAGTGGAGATGATCCACTCGATGAAGCGTTAAAAAAAGCTCAGGAACAAATGAAACGGTTTACACCGAGTGGCGGGGGCATGAAATCCGTCATTTTCATCGTACTCGCCGTCTTTCTGCTTGCGCAAGGCGTATTTATTGTTGCGCCTGACGAACAGGGGCTGGTGAAACGATTTGGAGATGTGGTGCGAACGGCAGAACCTGGACCACACTTCAAGATTCCTATCATGGAAACGGTCCAGACTCCCAAAGTGGAAAAACTCCATCGAGTC
>BQIY01000229.1 GCA_021604265.1 Nitrospirales bacterium | reverse complement strand
GCAAGAACACGTTTCCTTGAGCATCTCTGTTGGGAACACAGTGTCCTGTCTCTCTACAAGGCTTATGATGCGGTTCTCCAAAGCCGCACCCTTGCCAGATTAAGCAATCTGTTTATTGTCACAACATGGACCAACGGTCATGTGTCTGCTTCTTTGAGCAACCATCTTTCCCCATCCGGCCCGAGTGGTGGTGGTGAAGAAGAGAATAAGGACCGAGGGCCGAGCCGTCAGACTGCACCCATGACATGGGAGAGGCCAATGATACGGCAAGAGAGAGTCTCCTCCCGCATGGAAGGCTCAGGGACAGATCGCCCAATGTATCAGCCCAGAGAACGAGGAGCGAATCACATGTTTACTGACCATACTGTTGATCTGCGTGATTATGTTGAAGTCTTGCGCAGACGGCGTACCCCATTTGCTGTTGTGGTTGCAATACTCTTTGCGCTTAGCCTCGCTGCCGCTTTTTTGTGGCCGCCAACCTACATTTCAACTGCGACCATCCTCATTGAAGAGCAGGGTGTTCCGGCAGATTTCGTGCGATCTATCGTGACCAGTTCTGCCGTTCAACGTATTGAGACCATCAATCAGCGGGTCGCAACCCGCACGAATCTGATGAAAATAATTGAAAAATATGACCTCTATGCCAATGCGCGGGCCGAAAATAAAATCGAACAGATTTTCGACAATATGCGCGACAGGATCAAGGTTGACATTGTGGATGTAGATATCCTGAATTCCGCTAGAGGCGAATCAGGCCGGGTCGCCATCGCCTTTTTAGTGTCATTCGAATACAAGGATCCTCAGGTTACGCAACAGGTGGCCTTCGATCTTGCCCATCTGTTTCTGGAGCAAAACGAACAAACCCGTACGGCAAGAGCAAGTAAAACGCTTGAGTTCTTGACGACTGAGACGCAGGAGTCGAAAGCACGGGTCGAAACCTTGGAGACCAAACTGGCTGACTTCAAGGAACAGAATCTCACCAGTCTGCCGGAACTAAAAGATTTGAACCTGAGGCGGCTGGATCACACGGAACGGGAAATGGCCAATGTCGACACCCAGATACGGGCTCTTACAGAACGTAAGTTCGTGCTCCAGGGAGAGTTGGCAAAGATTAGTCCCTGGAATCCTATGGTGTCCAGCTCTGGGACTCGAGTGGTGGACTCCCTCACATTGCTGAGAACTATGAAGGCTGAATATGTCAGCGCATCGGCGCGATACAGTGCAAGTCATCCGGATGTGGTTCGCCTGGAACGTGAAATCACAGCGTTGGAGGAGCAGATAGGCTCGCAGGGTTTTGTGCAAGAACGGGCCAGAGAGTTAGCCCATTCGGAAGGAGAATTGACGGTTGTGGAGAACAAATACGCCGAGAATCATCCTGATGTTATTCGGTTACGAAGGGAAATTAAGGTGCTACAAGCGAAGCAGGATCAGGCCTTGGTTCTGGGCAATGATCCGGTGATTGCCTCCGGCTTTGATCCAGACAACCCAGCCTATATCACGCTCAGGTCAAGACTTCAGGCGGATAACAGCGAGTTGGAAAGCCTGAAGACCTTACGCCGGGAGCTGCAAGCCAAACTCCAGGACTACGAAAGCCGAATTACCGAGGGCCCTCGAATCGAGCGCGAGTATCTCATCTTAAGTCGCGAATATGAGAGTGCCGTTCAACGGTATCAAGAAACCCGGCAAAAACAGCTGGAGGCGCGAATGCGGCAAGGACTCGAGAGCAAGCATGCCGAGCAATTCTCTCTTATTGATCCGCCGAGTATTCCAGATGAACCCATCAAGCCCAACCGGCCTTTGATTGCCTTACTTGGCCTTCTCTTTTCCCTGGTCGGTGGGGTGGGGACCGTTGCCTTAGCGGAAGTCTGGTCTAGGCCGTCGTCAGAGATTGCGAGGAACGGGTTTCCTGAATCTAACCCTGAGGCCGCACCCCAGACGCAGAATGTTGCAGCCATGGAAGAACAGCAGGACATCGTAGCCCGTTCGCCTGTTGTCGATCAGGCCGTCTCAGAGGCGGAGGTGACACTACCTGGAAAGACGTTTCGATGACGAAGAGTCGCACGCTTGTCCCAACCGTGAACGGGTACTTACGGTACGCCAGCCATAGTACGTTCTTGTCGGTTAAGGGCTATGCGATTAAACGATTACGAGCTGGTAAATCGTTCCAGCGAGTTTTGGCCCAACTTGAGGAGAGCCAATGGTATTCACGGAGCAGCATGCAAGAACTACAGAACGAGAAGCTCAGGGCTATGCTCACCCATGCATACCAGAATGTTCCCTATTACACGCGGACCTTTGACGCTCATGGAATCAAACCTGCCGATGTTGTGACTATTGATGATCTCGCGAAGATTCCCACATTGACGAAAGATGCCATCAGAGCCAATCCCGGCGACTTTATTGCCCGGAACCTTCCTCGTCGCCTTCTTGCCAGTGGATGGACGACGGGAACAACAGGTAGCCCTCTCAACGTGTCTCGGACACTCGAGTCGATCATTTTTGATAAAGCGACTCTGTGCCGGCAACGGTCGTGGGCAGGCGTCGGTCCCTATGATCGAAACGTGGCCGTTTGGGGAACTGTCTGGGGAAACGTGATTGTGCCGCGATCTGTGACTTCTCCGCCTTTTTGGAGTTTTAATGCGGCAGACAACCAGTTGCTCCTCTCGTATTACCATCTGTCGGAATCGACCTTGCCGACTTTCGTTGCCAAGCTCAAAACATTTAAGCCTGCTTTCATTGAAGGATTCCCTTCAACCATGTGGGCCTTCGCCAAGTTTCTGAATCGGAGAGGGGATGTCGTTCCCGTGCAGGCTATCTTCACGTCATCCGAGCCATTGTATGCGGTCCAAAGGCGAGAGATTGAACAGGCGTTCCACACCAAGGTTTACGATTATTACGGGCATGCAGAACGGGCAGTGACTGCCGCCGAATGCGGGTTTGGCTCTCTGCACGTCAATGCGGAGTATGGGATCGTCGAGATCTTGCAGGGCGAAGATCAGTCGACTTCGGGAGAGCGGGGAGAAATCGTGGCAACTGGCCTGAGCAATTTCGGAATGCCGTTAATCCGTTATCGAACGGGGGATATGTCCCGGTTTATTGAAGGACCCTGCGATTGCGGCCGGGAGACGTCGCTTCTTGGTCGCATCGATGGCCGAACAGCCGACTTCATCCGTACACCGGACGGCCGACTTATGCCGGGTGACGGAGTCATGGAGGCATTTTATGGGATTGAAAACATTAAAGAGTCTCAGATCATACAGGAAGCCATAGACCTGATCGTTGTCAAAGTCGTCAAGGAGAACCCTGTGGCGCAAGTGGACGAGCATCTCATTCGGTCGAATATGAAAGGATGTTTGGGGAAGAATGTGCGAATCGATTTTGAGTATGTTGATTCGCTCTGGGATACGACCACGATGAAGAAACGATGGGTTGTCTCAAAGGTCGATTCGGTATCTGAATCGTGACGATGTCACAAAAAAGGAGAAACGTATCAGTGTTATATAAGCCAGCGTTGCTGCAAACATTTTGGAGGTACGAAGCGGGAGTTGCCCTCGTCACTGCTCTCCTGTTCGTGGTTTTGACTGATGTCGGCTTCGCAGCCAAGCCGGAAGGAGTCACCATCCAAATTGATGTCAGCCAAACCGTACGCCAGCTTCCGGATCGAGCCATTTTGGGGCAGAATCTCAGTTATGCCAATGGAGCGAATCAAACCTGGGACTCAACACACCATGCGTTCAGACCGAAGTTTTGGAAACACTTCAGCGCCATAAACCCGGGCCTTCTCAGATTCCCAGGCGGGAACTGGTGCTATGGGTTTCATTTCAATCTTGCTCGGCAAGGAATCCCGCATTGGGTGAATACCAATATCGTCACGCCCCATTACCGTCCTCAGGATTTTCTCCAGACAATACGAAAATTACCTGATGCCGTCGCGCTGATTCATCTCTCTCCGATCTGGAGCTCTCCCGAAGAAAGCGCCGCGTTCATTGCCTACATGGTGGGAAAAACTTCGGACAAACGTAAGATTGGCCTGGATTCATGGAAACGACTTGATCCGAAAACCAAAAAAGTCCTGGATTGGCAGACCGTCTCGTACTGGGCCAAGTTGCGTGAGAGTGATGGCGAGGCTGCCTATAGAGGGACCCTTTATTTTCAGGTTGGGAACGAAGAGTGGTTTGGCTGGTGCCGGAAAGGGGTTTGCGGTGGCCGGACGGATTATTATGGCCGTACCCGAACCGTTCGTCAGATGACTATCGACACCAAAGGCCTGAAAGATCCGGTTAGTGGGGTTGAGGTTGAGGCCTACTGGCCCAATTACCGAGACATCTATTTAAAGATCAGAGAATTCTTTCCTCACGATCAGGTCAAGGTTGGAGCCTTGGTTTTTGCTCAACCTGACGGGATCGGCGGCGCCGATGCCTTTTTTCGAACCTCCGACGGAAGAGGAAAGCGCTGGAATGTCGAACTGCTCAAACACTTGAATGGGAACTCGAATGTGACGGCTGATTTCCTGACATTGCATACCTACATGTATGACAAAAACGGTTGGGCAAAAGATTTTCCCTCAATCGGTACGGCGAATGTTCTCTTCGCATCCGATCATCTTGCATCACGAATCGAGAAGATTTTTGAATATGCCAAATCCCCGGGCTACCCGGTGATGGTGACAGAATTCAACTTGCATCTCCACAAGAAAATCGCCCCGTCTTCTTTATTGAGTACATTGTTTTACGTTGATTACAGCATGAGTGCCTGGCTGAATCGCGATATTGTTGGAATGGTTCGTTGGCAGACCGCGAACTGGCGACAGCACGGTGGTTTTCGCGGCGACGGTCTGTTTGCCACAAATGCGGGACGGCGATCCAGTGGGAAGAGGATTTGGAAGATGGGGCCCTACTATGCGGCGCGACTGCTCGGGAACCTGCACAAGAATGTTGTTTCCACCGCCATTGATCACGCCCCGACGTTTCGTCCGCGAGGCCTCTCCGGGAAATGGATTGCCGGTGGGGAGACGGCTCCCTGGTGGGTTCCATCCGATCTTCCCATGATTGTCG
>BQIY01000228.1 GCA_021604265.1 Nitrospirales bacterium | reverse complement strand
TTGACGAAAATGACGGAAGACGGCAAAAGTTTCGAGGATGTACTTCAGCAGGCCAGAGACGAAGGCTATGCCGAGGCTGATCCGACATTTGATGTGGAGGGAGTTGATGCTGCGCACAAACTGGCCCTTCTGGTCAATTTGGCATTTGGCACAACCGTCAATATCAAGGACATTCATACGGAAGGGATTTCACGCCTTTCGACGCTTGATCTTGAGTTTGCTCGTGAGTTTGGCTATACGATTAAGTTGTTAAGCATTGCGAAGTACCTCGATCATGAAGTTGAAGCGAGAGTTCACCCAACGCTTGTCCCTTCAACCTCGCCGATGGCCCAGGTTGGAGGGGTGTATAACGCGATTCATGTTGTTGGTGATGCCGTTGGAGATGTCGTGTTGTATGGACAAGGCGCCGGATCTATGGCGACGGCAAGTGCCGTAGTCAGTGATATCGTGGATATTGCAAGGAACCGAATTAAGAACATTGCCGGCCGTGTGCCCGTTGCTTCCTATCAGTGGGAGCACCGTGCTCCTATTCGGCTTCGACCCATCGAAGAGATTTCCAGTATGTACTATTTACGGTTCATGGTTGTGGATGAACCTGGCGTGCTTTCTCAAATCGCGAGCACTCTGGGAACACAGAATATTAGTATTTCTTCGGTATTGCAGAAAGGGCGGCAACAGGGGCAAACCGTTCCTTTAGTCATTATGACCCATCGTTCTTCAGAGCGGTCGGTTCACGCGGCGATTCAAGCCATTACGCGAATGCCATTTGTCTCTGAATCGCCGATGCTGCTGCGGATTGAGGGTGCAGAATCATGATGGTGATTGGCGAAATCATGGTGAATGTATGATTCCCTGGCGCGGAGTGATTGAAGAGTATCGGAAGTTTCTTCCGGTGAGCGACTCGACCCCCATTGTCTCCTTACAAGAAGGCAATACCCCGTTGGTTCAGGCGAAACGTCTGGCTCAACGTATTTGTCCAGGGGTTGAGCTGTACCTGAAAATTGAAGGCGCCAATCCCACCGGTTCGTTTAAGGACCGGGGGATGACGTTGGCTGTTTCCAAAACACTTGAAAAAAAAGCACGAGCCGTGATGTGTGCCTCAACGGGCAATACGTCCGCTGCCGCTGCCGCCTATGGTGCGAAGGCGGGTATTCCCGTGTATGTGTTAATTCCTGCGGGAAATATCGCACTCGGGAAGCTGACGCAAGCCATCATGCATGGGGCGAAGGTGATTCAAATCGAGGGGAATTTTGATCAAGCGCTGAACATTGTGAAAGAGTTGTGCCGGGATGACGAGTTTGAGCTGGTGAATTCCATTAATCCCTTTCGATTAGAAGGTCAAAAAACGGCGGCCATGGAAGTCTGTGATCAATTGGGAAAGGCTCCAACGGTTCATGTGCTTCCTGTCGGAAATGCCGGAAATATTACGGCGTACTGGAAGGGGTATCAGGAATATTATGCGGCCGGTCAGGTCAGAAGTGTGCCGAAGATGATGGGTTTTCAAGCCGAAGGTGCGGCTCCGATTGTGCACGGACATGTGATTGAACATCCAACGACCGTGGCCTCGGCCATCAGGATCGGGAATCCGGCAAGTTGGCAATTCGCGTTGAATGCCGTTCAAGAGTCAGAGGGCCTGATCAACATGGTGACTGATGACGAAATACTTGAAGCCTATCAAATGGTGGCGCGAGAGGAAGGAATTTTTTGTGAGCCGGCTTCCGCGGCATCGGTTGCGGGCATTATGAAGTTGCAAGCGGCGAATCGGTTGCTCGATGGCATGACGGTTGTGTGTACATTGACGGGGCATGGTTTGAAAGACCCTGATGCCGCGATGAATATTTCGGCGCAACCATTAACGGTTCGAGCGACTCGTGAAGAAGTTGCTGCGGTATTGTCTTTGTGAAGATGCTGGTATGAGGCAGGAGTTCTTGTGAGTCAATATCATTCCATTCTTGATTAGAAGCCTGTGATTGACAATGAAAACGATCATTGTCCAAGGTGATGGCCTCACGTCTCATGCTCTTTCGGAGCTTGATGGACAGACGCTTCTGCAAGTTGCAAAAACCCCAAACTTAGACGAGATGGCGAGCCAGGGAGAATTCGGCACGCTGGCTCTGGCTTCCCAAGCACTTCCGCTCTCAAGTGCTGTCGTTCATTTGGCTCTGCTTGGTTATGATCCCAGCCGCTACTATTCCGGGCTTGGGCCGTATGAAGCCGCGAGCTTGGAAATTGTTCTTGAACCGCACGATATGGCATTTCTCTGCCAGTTCGTGACGTTGGGGTCATTCAATGGGCGGGGGGATGACAAAAAGTTAGGACCGTCTCTCAGGTTGGATGATGACGCAGCCGGGGGGCTCGACACAGAAGATGCGAGAGAATTAATAGCTCTTGCCAATGAACAACTTGGGTCCGAAGCGATTCAGTTCTATACTGGCGAACGCCATCGCCATATGATGGTGTGGATTGGAGGTTCAAGCCGCTGTCGTTGTTACGATCCACGGGCGGCACGAGGGCGAACGATTGAACCATTCCTTCCATCTGGTAAAGACGCTGATGTGCTGACAGAACTCATGGAAGCTTCCCGCATGTTTCTTCGGCATCACCCCGTCAATCAAGAGCGGGAGGAAGCGAACAGGAATCCGGCGAATTGCCTGTGGTTGTGGGGGCCGGGAAAAACGATTGCATTGCCGCCGTGGAAAGACCGATGGCCGGTCCCCAATGTGACCATTTCACCCTCAAGTGTGCACCGAGGCATTGCGCTGAGTGCAGGTATGGATGTACTAAACCCTTTGAGCCACACGGAAGATGATTTACATGACTTTCGTCAATATGTGGAATTATGTTTGGCTGAAATTGAGGCGAGAGGTATTGTGTATTTGCATGTCCCCATGCCCGATGCCGAAGGAGCAACTGATATGACAGCCGCGATTCAGACGATAGAAAAGTTTGATACGCAGATTGTGGGACCTCTTCTTCAATCACTTCCTCGGAAAGGGGATTGTCGTCTGCTTGTTGTTGGAAGCTGCCCTGGTGAAGACGCTCAGGAGTCAACGGGCTCTTCTGCCCCTTATGTTCTGTTCTCTACATTCGAGTCACGGCCTTCGGAGTCACGATCATCGTTTGATGAAATCCATGCGGGACAAGGTCCTGCTCGTGATGCCACGAGGATGCTTGCGCGGATGCTCTCGGCAGAGGCCTCCTGATGGCATTACTTATTCAGAAGTTCGGTGGGACTTCCGTTGGAAGCGTGGAGCGGATCCGCGCCGTGGCTGACTTGATTGAGCGAACAGCTCGTGACGGCCATCAGGTGGTTGTGGTGCTTTCGGCGATGAGCGGAGAAACCGACCGCCTTCTGCGGTTAGCACGTGGAATCTGCGAAGTTCCGGATGAACGGGAGTTAGACCTGTTGCTATCGTCTGGAGAGCGCGTCACGATTTCGCTCATGGCGATGACGTTACGGGAACGGGGGATTCTTGCACAATCCTTTACAGGTCGACAAGTCGGGATTCTGACGAACAATTCTCATACAAAGGCTCGAATTTCACGAGTTGCGGCAGACCGGGTCAAAGTCGCGTTATCAGATGGGGTTATCCCGATTGTCGCAGGCTTTCAAGGCATTAATGAGTCGTCAGATGTGACGACTCTTGGGAGAGGCGGTTCGGACTTGACGGCTGTAGCGCTGGCTGCAGCCTTAAAAGCCGATCGTTGTGTGATTTATACTGATGTTGACGGTGTGTATACTGCAGATCCCAATGTAGTGCCGAATGCCAGAAGGCTTCGCGTACTTTCCTACGAGGAAATGTTAGAATTAGCAAGTTTAGGCGCAAAAGTCTTACAAGCGCGGTCTGTGGAGTTCGCAGCGAGGCATCACGTGCCGCTTGAAGTCAAATCAAGTTTTACAGAAGGGCAGGGAACACTTGTGACGCAGGAACATGCTGATATGGAGAAAGTTCTTGTCTCCGGAGTCGCCGGAGATTCGAATCAAGCCAAGGTGACGGTTGTGGGTGTGCCGGATAGTCCTGGGATTGCCGCACAAGTGTTTGGGGCTGTCGCTGCAGAAGGCCTCAATGTCGATATGATCATTCAAAATATCAGTCAGGATGCCTTAACCGATATTTCGTTTACGGTCCCTCGAGCAGAACTCACTCAAGCACTGACCATTGTGAAAAAGGTGGCGGCGATGATCAATGCACGTGAGGTGGAAGTCAATGAGGATATTGCCAAGGTTTCACTTGTCGGAGTAGGTATGCGGTCGCATTCAGGCATTGCGGCTCGGATGTTTCAGGCACTGTCCCGTGAAGGCATCAATATTATGATGATTAGTACTTCTGAAATTAAGGTGTCCTGCGTCGTGGAAGAAAAATATTTAGAATTATCGTTACGGTCATTGCATAACGAGTTTGAATTGGATAAAGACCCAACCACTCCTCAATAATGACGTTCATGGAAGAGTAGAGAAACGCGTTGAACATGGCAGATCATTCCCCAGTTAGGCCAATGTTAGAAATCTACGATACGACCTTGCGTGATGGATCGCAGGCAGAAGATGTCAGCTTTTCCGTCGAGGATAAAGTCCATATTGCATTAAAGCTTGACGAGCTGGGCATTCATTACATTGAGGGAGGATGGCCAGGGGCCAATCCAAAAGATATTGAGTTTTTTCGAGTCATCAAAGCGACGCCGTTAACCCAAGCAACGGTTGTCGCATTTGGTTCCACACGAAAAGCTGACAATGCCGTACAAAGCGATCCGAATCTCCAGGCCTTGTTATCGGCTGAGACAGAGACGGTGACGCTATTTGGGAAAAGTTGGACGTTACATGTGACGGAGGCGTTAGAGACGTCCCTGGAGAAAAATGTTGAACTGATCGGTGATTCAATCGCCTATCTTTGCGACCAACAGCGTCGCGTGTTCTACGATGCCGAGCATTTCTTCGATGGCTATAAAACAGATGCAGACTATGCGATGAAAACCCTGAGAAAAGCGGCAGAAGCCGGCGCCGAACGTATCATTCTCTGTGATACCAATGGCGGGTCAATGCCATGGGAGATTAAGGAAATT
>BQIY01000227.1 GCA_021604265.1 Nitrospirales bacterium | reverse complement strand
CATCGATCATACCCTTGAGTTACACGGGTCGCTCAATATCGATATACCGAATACACTCAAACTG
Organism: Nitrospirales bacterium; assembly: GCA_021604265.1. The sequence continues at coordinate 5,020 of BQIY01000227.1, read as the reverse complement.
GCCAAGCTATTCGTCCCGATCGATCATGATCTCGCACAGATGACGGGAACCATCACAGCCAACTGGAACGGGACCATTCCACATTCAGTGGCACTTCATGCTCTCGCAAAAGAAAAAGTCGGGACAATACACGGGAAGTTTCAAATCCGTTCTGCCCTTCCACAATTCAACACCTATGCCCAGAATATCAACCTGAAAGCCAACGGGACCTTCACCGCCACTCATGACACTGTGACCTGGACGCTGTCACAGGAATCAGAAGCTTCAAGTCACATCCAGGTTGCTCAATCCCAAATTCCAGAACCTGCACGTACGATTATACCGCCCAAAGAACATCGACTCGTCATAGACGTTCCCAAGCCCCTTTCCGGCCAAATTGATCTAAACAAGAATCCCCCATTTTTACAAATGGACGGGCTCATCCATGCACGCTATAGCATTAAAGACTTTCCAGTTGATCTTCAATTTTCTTTGACTCAAATGGCAGGCTCATCGATTCAGAATCTTTCAGCAAAAGGAACATATCTTTTTGCTGGAACAATAGGAAAACAGCTTGAACCGCATATCCCCATCAAACAGTTAACCTGGAAACTTGCAGGAGAGGCGTTTTTTCGGAAAGAAACGCTGACCGCTTCGCTGACACCGCAATCCTCCTTACAGATGACGATGCTCCCGATCAATGAGCTTCTCGTACCTCAAACTGATGTCATATTTCTAAAAACATTTACGGGTTCCTATCATCTCAAGCATCAACGATGGGAAACCAATCCTCTTGTTCTTAAAATCCATACGCCGCAGATATCTTGGAAAGACCAGACCGTGTCGATTGAACGGATGAAGCTTTCCATACATGAACTGAACGGATCCCTCTCAACCTGGCAGACTGCAGGACAAATGGTCCTCTTGGGGATGACACCCACCATCCAGGGCATAACCCCTCCGGCCATTAATTGGAAATTTCGATTTTCTGCCAATCCGGAATCACTTCTTGTCAATCTCCTGGGGCAAACTTCAGACACGCAGGTTTCCCTCTATGGTCGACTGCATCAACACTTGCTTTCCCGAGAGGGACAAGTCCACATGAAACTTGCCCCGATCACTTTTTCACCCTCCGAGTTCAATCTTCGAACCAGCATCCAGCCGTGGGCATACCCGCTCGATATCACCTCGGGGCAGTTCTCTGGTAAGGCGGAAGCCTTTTGGACGCTGCCGGTGAATGCAGAAAAATCCCCATTGACCCTGACAGGCGCAAAGGCTGACATTCAGATTGAGCATCTTGGCGGACATTACGAGAACATCATTGTTGATGGGTTGAGTACGAACATGACATTTATTGGCGCTGACACTTGGGCCATGCCAAACCCCGCGCCGCTCACACTGACAAAGATAGAAACCGGGGTCAACATCTCCAATCTGTCGATGAATGTCCAGTTGAACCCGATACCAGACTCCATCATACCTCGAGCAGAGATTCGTCGGTTTTCAGCAGAAATGTTTGATGGAAAAGTTTCTAGCGATGACTTTACGTTCGACGCTTCCCGGTCTAGACAGCAACTGACGCTCCATGCCATAGGCCTAGACGTCGGAGCTATTCTCAATCTCGAACAACAACAAGGCCTCCAAGGTACTGGCCGTATTGACGGAACCATTCCCGTCACGCTCACGCAAAAGGGAGTGGAAGTTCACAACGGGAAACTTGCGGCTCGTCCGCCAGGCGGTACCATTCAGTATCAAACGGCGGCTGGCACCGCAGAAACGCTGAAACAAACCAGTGAGAATATGAATTTAGTTTTGCAAGCACTGAACAATTTCCACTATGATGAGCTGACGATAGGAGTCGACTACGACCATAACGGGAAGCTGTTGCTTGCAACCAAGATTAAGGGGAAGAACCCTGACCTCCACGGAGGAAAACCTATTCACTTTAATCTGAATGTTGAAGAAAACATCCCGGCCCTCTTAGAGAGCCTCCAAGTCGCCAAAGACATCGAAGGCCAAATAGAAAAGCTCCTCCAGCGATCAGAAGAAAAGCTTTTAGAAGGGCTTTAACATCGTTCGTGTCACGCGGCTCGATAGGATAAGATAACCCCCGAAACGTTTCACGACCTATGCGTTCACATTTTCACAAAGGTCAATACACCATGAACAGACCTCACACGTTCCCAATCTTATCCATCCTGGCCTTCATCACCGCTCTGCCGCCGCTCTTCATCGGCTGCACCCCGACAGCACGAGTGGAAGTGGCTGCGCCGGAAAAACCCATTACTATTAATCTCAATGTCAAAATTGATCATGAAGTTCGAGTCAAGGTCGAAAAAGAACTCGACCAAGTACTTTCTGAAGATAGTGACCTCTTCTAGTCAGAATGGAGAAAGAGATGACACCACGACATCATTCAATAATCCTGCACCTGTTCATGCTTCTGCTCATCACTGTGAGTCTTCACACAGGAAACACCGCATTCGCCGCAACACTCGATGAAGCCAAATCGCAAGGGTTTCTCGGAGAGACGGTAAGTGGCTATCTTGCACTGGTCACTCCAACAGCCCCCCCAGAAATGAAAGCGCTGATGAATGAGGTCAACCAAAAACGAAAAAACAAGTATCAGGAAATTGCGAAGAGGAATAAAACAACGTTGAAGGCCGTAGAAACATTAGCCGGAAAGACGGCAATGTCCAAAACCGAGCCAGGACACTATGTGAAATTGCCGAATGGCCAGTGGCAGAAGAAGTAAAAAACGCGGGCTCTATGCTGTACAAATTACAATAATGCAACTCGGTACTGATCCCACAGCGTGTGATAAATCAGCTTCAAAAGCGGACGTTGGGGATAGAGTCTGTTATCAGGCGGCAGTCAGCCAAAAGCGATCATTCGTGAAAACGAACATGGGGAAAGGGGCCTGTCTTCAGTATCCTTTTTACAGATTTTTCGAACGAAAATTTTTACGGATTCAGATTAATAGAGAACACGGCATGGCAATTGACATTGGCAGGCATCCGATAGCTTTGGAGGCTGATGGGTTTAGTCGACAAGCGGTGTTGTCTGTAAAATGTGAGATGGCTAGGCAGTGCTCGGGGTGACTATATGATCGGAAAAGGAGAACGTCCCCTTTTCTCTTTTCTAGAGAAATTGCACTTATTGTATGAATCCGCGCCGTTTCCGGCGAAAAGGTAACAGTTCGCTATAGTTGGTTACGTTTTCGAGTCAGCTTGCCTGAGATATGTGTCTACAATGCTGTGGTAGGGTCTTGGTGCTTTAAAATTCGCATGATCCGAATGCCACCCAATTCAATCCGGTAATAGATTGAATGCTTGCCGTAGACGCTGCGAGGTAGCCTTCCCGGAATTCTTCAACGGCCTGATATAGCTTCGGTTGCTTCGCCAGTACCGCAAAGCGTTGTTTCATCCCGGCTTGGTATGCCAAAGCTTGGTCCAGACCAAAGGTATCTATTCCATACTCAAAGATATCTTCAAAATCTTTATCAGCGGCTTTGGAGAGTTCATAATTCTCCATTTTTCCGCTTTCGCTCAATCACCGCTTGAATAATCTCGTCCGGGGTGCGGTCACTAATTCCGCTCCCTTCGCCTTCAATGAGAGCGGCCCGGATTGCCTCAATTTCAGTGGTGTGCTGTTGCTTCTCGCGCAAGGCTTCGCGGATGAGTTCGCTATCGGTCCCATAGTTTCCTGTTGCCATTTGGGCCTGTATCCAATTTTCTTGTTCATCTGTGACCGTAATGCTCTTTTTCACCATGGCCACTTGCTGATCCTCCTCAGGTCATCAAGCTATCCTACTTTATCCTACCACTTATATTGCCCCTGACCAAGCTTTTTTCTGTTCATGTAACACTATGCGTCACACTGTTACATTTTCAAGAAATCTCAGCTTTTTGACAAAGTGACATTCCTTTAAAAACAATGTCTTATAAAACACCAAGTTTTGTGGAAATGGTCAAAAATGTACCGTTCTCCTAAGCGAAGTGTTACATTGTACCCTCTTAAATAATGTATACCCGTAAAAGAATGGGGTATTCGGTCACATTTTCGCTAACGTTGGAGTTCGCCGTCCACTCTCTGAAATAGGGGTCAAAACAATTTTTCAATAATATAGATATACTTTGTATCATAAAACAATTAGCTTGACCCCTATTTCCTATTTCATAAATTGCTCGGAGAGCGCGATGTGTCGATGGAAGAGGTCACCAACGTATTAGGTGAGAAGATCGGCATACCGGATTTACGATATGTGCAATTCTCCCACGAAGAGGAGAAAAAGGGACTCATGGATTTCGGAATGAGTGACGATGTGAGCGACCAATTGATCGAGCTGAGCCAGGCCATGAATGATGGTCTGATCGCTGTCAACGTCCTACGAATGGCAGAAAATACGACGGGAACGTCAATCGAAGAATTTGCGGAATTCTTCGCACAAATCTACAAGTGCACCTGATACGCTACTTGCCCTTATTACATCGGAAATATAGCAAAGCAAGACCTGATCCTAACTTCGCGCCGGCTGTCTGTCACGAGACAAGCTACAGCCTTATGAGTGAGTCGCGGCTGTATCTAGCACCAGCCCAAGCCCAGAACGGCCTCACCCAAGGGGGAGTGTTCCGCTTGTTTGATGGGCCTAAAATGTTCAAGAAAACTGCCCACCTTTCTTTCGACCTGGCAGCGCTGGTTGGACGGTCAGCAACATGTCAAGCGGCAAACGTATCAGATCGTCAAGACAGCCGATCATAGAAATGAAATCAGGCCCTAAAGGGGTACGCCATCACCACTACGGCCAAAGATTGTATTTGCCAGTAGACGCGCGGACCACGCGAGACCAGATAAACCGCATGAACATCCCGTTTCACCAGTGACATGAATCTATGGTCTCTCGAAATTGAAACCATTTATGCTGCTCGTGGCCCCCACAGTATTATGGTAGCTCCGACCAAACACATTCCGACTCCTGCGACATCCCACCGATCAGGACTCACACCTTCTATCGCCCATAACCATAACAGCGATGCTACGA
>BQIY01000226.1 GCA_021604265.1 Nitrospirales bacterium | reverse complement strand
GGCCCCGCGTTTATGGCCAAACAGTTGACTGCCAAGAAGTGAGTCCGTCAACCCGGCACAATTCACCGCAATGAACGGTTGATCTTTTCGAGGACTGGCTTGATGAATCGCCCGAGCAACTAATTCCTTCCCCGTTCCTGTCTCACCTTCAATCAACACCGTCGCCTCAGTCGGGGCAATGTCCTGAATTCGTGTATAGACGTCAGTAATGGCCGGACTTTTTCCCACAAGATCAAAGAAACGATTTTTCTCCGTTAAGACCTCACGAAGACCCTCTACTTCCGTTACGTCATAGAGAAAAAAAATAGTTCTCTGGGAATCTCGAGGGTCTTCTTGAACATCAATTTCTAATGAAATACGCTGCCCTCTCATTGGTTCAATGACGACAGGCACCTTACATCGTTCACCAAGTGGTTGCCGTACCATGTCCTGAAGTGCAGCCCTATCGCGTTCCGAAAAAGCCGGGATAACATTCCACGGCTGACCAAGCACCGCTGGTTCAGGCAATTTCAAGAGCGCTTGCGCCACAAGACTGACAAAGGTGATATGGCCCTGTACATCAGTCATGATCGTCCCTAATTGCAAACGGTCAAGAATCACCATGAGGTCGTCACGAAGCTGTTCGCTCTGCGCGAGCTTTCCGCCCAATGCCCGTTCAACCTGTTTGTATTCTGCCGTGGCCTGCTGATGCTGCAACCCGCCTTCTCTCGCAGTTTGGAGCACGGTTTGTATCGCAAGCGCACTACCTCCGATTCTTTGAATCAGCAAAATCTTGGCTTCTGGACCTGCCACAGCCGTCGCTTCAAATTGATAGTCGGCTCCATCGGCCCCCTGCTCACACCAAATACCAGAGGTAAACTGTCCACTCGTTTGACTATCCAAAAACTCGTGAACCTCTGGCAAGAAATGCTGTAAAAACGGTGACTGCAGATCTGGTTGAATCGCCGGAAAATTTTCAGAGGGTTTCCCTAAAAAGACTCGATACCACTCAGGAAGAGGATGGAGACATTGAAAGATTTGAGAGGTCTCCTCACGCTTCAGCACAAGAATTGACAGCGCGTCTATCACTCCGCTGAAAAGGGAAAGCTCATTCATCATGAATACAGGGTCATGTGCGCGTGAAGTGAATTATTCATACGCATAGGTCTTTGGAGCCCCATAGCGGGTAGCAGGAGTCTTCAGCACTGCAGGGACCGCCACCACACAGCCTACGAATATGAAGAAGATTTGGATGTTTGCGTCTGAGCCAAATAATAGGCTAACTGTCGTCTTTGTTGATAAACCGCCTTTTCTGTCGCATCAAGTAACAAGACCCAATCTCCTGATTTTCCTGGAAGGAGATGAAGATCAAGAAAATGCTTCGCATCAAATTGAACAAATGGGATGACCACGACCTCACCGTTTAACGGGAGAAGTCCGTGTAAAAAACAGACTGACTCCGTGATCGTTTGACCTTTCTTACAAGACTGCAGGCCATAATGCGCTAATGCCCCACCAGCCTCCAAAATATGGCAATCCTGACTTACATAGAAATAACCTGGAAATCGGCATGTGACAATATGCTGAAGGAGATATTCTCGCACAGGATAAGGATAGGACTCCATTTACTCATCGACCATAGCTTTGGCAAGGGTGAAAAATGCCTCTTCCACGCCTTGCCCAGTTTTGGCGCTCCCTTCAATTACGGTCCAGCCGCGATCCTTTAAGTCTGCAACAGCTTCCTCTCCAATTTCCCATTGATCGGACAGGTCAGCCTTATTGACAACAACGACAAATGGCACATCACCAAGAATTTCTTGCGCCATCTGCTGAAGGCCTTCGACAACACCCAAGGTAAGTTGACGCGTACCATCGATGACTAACACATATCCCGATGAACCTCGCAAATACGATGCCCGGATTTTTTGAAATTCATCTTCCCCATGCAAATCCCAAAGAATCAGCGTCATCGGCTCCCCTTGAACTTCCAGGACTTTTTTGTCAATCTTGACGCCAACCGTCGTATGATACTTCTCAGAAAAAATCCCTGAGACATATTGCTTAACAAGGCTCGTTTTTCCCACCGCAAACGCGCCTAATAGACACACTTTCTTTTGAATCATTCCCCCACCTTTCCTACTCTCACGAATCCTCTATCAGCACCTTCATTGAGACACGGCGGGCTAATGCAGGATCGTTCATAGCCTTGTCAGTTGCGTCGTTCACTAGTTCAACAGGAGTCACATCTGTACGTGTCAGTTCTTCTAACGATAAGGCCTTCCAAACAGCCTGAGATCGCGCAATCCTTAACTGTTTATTTCTCGACGCAGAGCCTTCTCGACTCGATTGCCCCTGAATTTCGACTCTTACTTTTTGGCCTAAACCATCCGCAAGAATATCGAGCTCCTGTACCATTTTTGAAATAGCCAGCAGATTATCCTGGTTAGCTTGAGACAGCCTGGCACTGCCTTTATCAAAATCGAAATACTGCTGTTCAATCTCCTCCCGAAGTGCTTCAAATTGTGCCATGTCTGTATCAATGAGATGTTCAGTGACAATCTCCGTCAAGCCTGGCGTGATAAGCTGAGGACTTTCTAGTCGATTGATCCATTGATGCGGAGCCTGCCCTGAGACAATAAGACGCGTATTCTCGACCTTGAGATCAACCGAGTCTGGAGGTTGCAGATGCGAACGAGCTCTCATCTCGAGAAAGTGAGGGGAAAGCGCAAAGTAGTGTTCAAGCTCAAATTGGATTGATTCAGCGTCTAATCCTGCTTGTTCAGCCAGCACAGTTGGGTCAATAGAAAGGGGGTCTCGCAGTCCGTTCACAATGGTTTGGCCGTCTTGTTCTTCAATTGAGGTCACACTCATACCCTTCTCTTGGGTAACAAGTTGCCGGAATGTCGTCCAACGTTGGAGGTCTACGTAGGTCCATACTCCCCATAGCAACAACCCTGCACACAGAGCGACCAGCAGACCCCAAAGAAACGGAGAAGGTTTCGAAGTACTCCCTTCAAACTGCGCCTGCAGGCACTCCTCAAGTTGCGAACGAGTTTTTTCAAACGAACCTTGATTCCCATTGAATGACTCAAACACATCAGCAAATGTCACATGCACAGACTCAAGAACATGTTGAAAGACTTGACGTAATTCATGCGGCGGAGTCCCGCGAACCACTCCAGCTAATAGAGCCTTGGGCCCTTGTTCGATCCAGACGGTCAGCTCCCCAACACGGAGAGACTCTAATGAGTCAGACTGCTCCGCGCCAAATGAGTCATGCACAAAATCCTGAATGGCGGTCAGCATACCGGAGACGACTTCTTGATCTTGAATGACCCCCACATCAGCAGCAACATGTTGAAGAAGCAAGCCTGTTTCCCTATGGATTAAAAAGACTTGTTCAACTCGAAACTTAAGAGTATGAAGCAGCACAATTTCTGAAAAAGGTTTTCCAGTCCGCAAAGATTCAATCCTCCACTGCAAACCTTTCCACGACACACTATGATCGAGCGTTTGATTGAGCGACTGCACCATACCCTGTAATGCACTAAAAATGGCCTTGCGGATCGCGGGGGCCATGATTGGAGAAATCGCATCGACAATGATACGGGGAGACTTCTTAATGGCAAGAATTAAAACTTCCGTTAAAATGGGAGAGAGTGATGTCGCAAGCTGAGTATCTTGCTGCGACCTGAGAAGAATCGCATCAGGCAACACACGGCTCACATCTTTGGCTTGAAGAGCCGGATCATCTAAGCGATTTTGTAACTGTTCAAGTTGAGTTTGTTCTGGAGCGAGAAGAATGTTTCGTAACTGATTGAGCGCTTCTAATTCAGAAAGCGAAGCCTTGGTCTCAGGATCAGTGGAAATGCTATCAGAAGGAGAAGCCATAATTAGAATCCCCGGAAGCGTTTAGAATTCGTACCCTACAGCTTTACCTTAAGTCGAGAGACCCCGTATAGCACGAATGGTTGGGTTGACGAATCAAGGGGATTACTCTTTGGTAGGTAACTTAAATTCATTATTCAGCCGAAGGGCTGACTCCATAAACATTTCAGCAAGAGATGCTCGATCCAGCTTTTCTCCACGAAGCTCTTCAATGGCGTTTTCAAACATCACAGAAAGGTCAGTGCTCTTTTGTTGGATTTCTTGCGACAGGCTCTTATGCTGCTCGAGGGCTTGTTGACGTAATTCACGTTGTCCTTGAATGGCCTGGTCATCAAGTTGCGCTACCCGCTCCTGAAGCTGTTTTCCCAGATGTCCCAGCTCACGACTGAGCTCACCCAGAGACTCGCTCTTTTCCTTCTGTTCATTTTTCATTCGACCCGTTAAGGACTCAACTTCATGCTTGACGTATAATTCGAGCGAGTCAAAACGACTCTTGAGATCATTGCGCAATTCAGCCGCTTCCTTGAGCAGTCGTTCCTCTAAGCGAGTAAATCGCTTTTCATACTCCCGACTTTGCGCGCCAAACAAAATGTCCCGCACCTTGTCCAAACTTGCGGTCCCTGCATGCTCATCTTCCAGCATTTGTCCATCCAATGCATTTTCCTCAGACTTACGCGTTTGGACGGATACTTTTAATTGACTGGGTTGATTTTTACGACTTAGGCTCATCGTCATGCTCCCTGGCTATGGATACACAATTTTTGGAACGTTTAGGCTTCATGCCTCAGATTACTCAACCAAGACACTGAGTAACCTCAGTAACACAAACAGGTGCTGGAATTCGGCTTATCGCTTGTTCCAATCAAAAATGCTTGAGTATCCTATCACTTGAGGATAAAGCGAACAAGCTGTGGATGTAGTCAGGGAAAAGAACCAACACGAATTTACAGCAAGCAGAAGAGAACGCAAGGAATGAGGAGATCTAGAACGATAGAAGTCTCTAGAGCACGGGTCGCATTCACAAATGCCACTTGAAGCCGTTTTTCAAGCTGGGCTTATTCAGCTGTTCACAGAGACCTATTACAGGTGCCCTAGGCCACGATAGTTCGCTGCCTAATAATCATTGAAGTATTTCTTTGAATGAAGGCTTATTCAGCTGTTCACAGAGGCCTATTACAGGTGCCCTAGGCCACGATAGTTCGCTGCCTAATAATCAT
>BQIY01000225.1 GCA_021604265.1 Nitrospirales bacterium | reverse complement strand
TGTATCGCCTCTCTTACCCGGCGCGTGGCTCAGGATGGCGATCGTCTGACAGAGGAGCTATGAATGGCCAAAAGGTATAAAGACGGTAGGAAGAAAACCTGCAGCGTGTAAATGATGTACAAACGGCTCGGCTGCTATTTGTTGTCTCAGGTGCAGCCTGATCTCTAAATACATATCCGAAAGTATGAATACGTAATATCATAATACGTATTCGTTCTTTTTTCAATGAATTTTTTCATGACTCTTTGGGCAGTCTTAGAGCATGACACGGCGGTTTGGATTGTAAAAATATTACAGTTGTTCATTGTGACAGGTAATCCCATTGCGTAAACATGACTATTCATCCGTTTCTGTTTCGTGAGGTGTAGAGCTTTGAGATCAGTTGCCGTGGGCATGCCTGCTGCTGAGACAGAGGTTCGATAGTCTATAAAGAGTAGAGTCCTGCACCCTGATGGATGTCAGGATTAGGATGAGTCTCTGCTTTGGGCCGTGCAAAGGGGGCTGTGAGCAACCTCACTTTACTGTCGCGAGGTGGGAAAAGTTCTTCCTCCTTGCAGCATCTTTTTCTCTGGTGGTAACATGTAGAGAACATAGACTGCTTGAGGAGGTCTCATAAAATTTATGGCAAATGTGACATTACTTGTATCGAAGGCGTGTAATGCGTGTCCTGCAGCGAAAACGCTGTGGAAGGGTATGAAAGTGAAGTATAGTTTTTCCTATCGAGAGATCGAAATTGATACTGACAATGGTCGAGAGTTAGCCGAACGACATTCAATTCGTGCGACTCCTGCAACCATCATGAATGGCAAGCTCACCTTTATTGGTGTTCCAACCCGCCAGGCGGCGGAAAAAGCTCTTTCGGCAAAAATGAAACCGAAAGAGGTCTCATAACGATGACAGACTCACATACAGAAGGTAGTCGGCCATTCGGCATGGATGACGATGAGGAGGATTTTGAAATCCCCATTATCCCAGTCGTTGAGGCCGGTCCTCCACCAGATTGTCCGTTTTGCGGCGATCCGATGAAATTTAATGATGGCGATTGGGTGTGTAGCGACTGTAATGGTGAGCTCGTCGGTCCAGAAACCGGGTAGTCCATTTCCTCGCTTGTGAATCGTATTTCGTGAATGCGTGAGGAGTGTTGTACGATATGAGCTCTCAGCATTCCTCGGTGGCGTGTTCATTATTTTTTGCTTGCCAAAAATCTCTCGCTAAGTATCATCGTTATTCCCTCTGATTTTCTCCGTGTTCATCAAATTGGTCTTATATGTTTCATCTTGAGACCGGGCCATTCCAGCCTGTTTTAGAAACCTCTCTTGTCAGAGAGATTCGAAAGCAAAAGTCTGTCAATTCATACGCCCCGCTGGCTATTATCGTACCCTCAGAGGTTCTTCGTCGCCGTCTTCAGTGGCTGCTCTGTGTTGAGCAGGGCTTAGCCCTTTATGATGTGCATTTTCTCACGTTTCATCAGTTCGCGCTTCGGTTATATGATGAGCTGATACCGCAGGCTATCTCTCCTGATGAATCACCAGCCTTTCGACTGATTTCAGAGTTCACATTTCGACAATATCTTGAGTGCATCCTGAGATCTCAACAAGCAGGGTTGTCATCTGCGAGTGGGTTGAATCTGTCGTCCGGTTTGTGTGCCGCGTTGTGGTCGGCAATCCGTGATCTCAAAGATGCGATGATCCCTCCGTCCGTGATCCGGCAAGCTGTTGATGAAGGCCTCTTTGAATGTGGGAGCGAGGACGGACTCCGAATGTTATGTACATTGTATGAAACCATGGCTGTCATGACTCAGCGATTACAGGTTGGCGGCCCGGATGACCTGACGTCATTGGTCATCCCGTACGTTCCGCATTCTCCATTCCTGGCCCGATTCACACGTGTCTACTACTACGGTTTTTATGATCTCACGCAAATTCAATTGACATTTTTTGAGACGGTGACTCAACACGCAGACGTCAGTGTCTATTTCCCCTGTATTGATCATCCGGCCTTTGCGTTTGCACAACGGTTTCATGATCGTCACTTGTTGGCAGGGGCTGTCCGTAGTGAGACCTCAGACGTGTCGGCACATTCTGTCTTTGCTCAATCGCAAAGTCCAAGGGAGCATCGGTCGATCAAAGTCATGAATGCGGTGGGAGCGGAGGATGAATTAACTCTGGCCTGTAAAGAAATCCTGAATTTGAGAGAGCTTCATGGATATCGGTTTGAGGACATCGGCCTTGTGGCACGCACGCTGGAGCCTTATCAGCCCTTGCTCAACCGTCTCTTTGAGCAACATCGAATTCCGTTTACGTCGTCAGCCGTCCAGCCACTGATTCACGAGCCGGGGATCAAACTGCTTCTGCAACTCGCGGACTTATCTGTCAATCGATTCCCTGCCGATGACATGATCGATGTGCTCAGGTCTCCATACTATCAACTCGGCTGTGATCGACGCGCCGACTCGCTATGCCATTCAGGGCGATGGGAAGAAATTATTTACCTGCTGGGTATTGTGCGTGGCAAGGAGCAATGGGCGAAGTTATCAACTCTCATAAAGACGGCTGCATGTCGGGTTGATGTCAGTGGGCTTGCAACCAGTCGCACGATGTCCTCAGATGTCTTTCTCGCTTCGGCCCGCGAGTTAGATCGGCTAGTTCAAGAACTTATTGATGACTGTTTGGTGTTACCGTCACAGGGGCATGCAGAGGAACTGACTGAGGCGTATAGGCAGTTGCTTGAAAAGCACTTGTCATTCCCCATTCGAGATCATGCTGGTCAAGATGGGTTCCCACCCGTTTCCGATGCAATCCTGGCTGAATCCGTTCAACATATTTTTGAGCTGCTCAAACAGCTTAATGGCGTTCAAGAGACGATCACGTGGGCGGAATGGACGACCATTTTGCATCGTGTCGTGCAAGAATGTTCGCAACCGCTTGCGCCTGGGCCGTTCCGCGGTGTTCGTGTGCTTGATGTGATGGCCGCTCGTGGATTGCCCTTTCGTGCGGTGATCATTCTCGGGCTCAATGAAAAAATTTTTCCACGATATATTCGAGAAGATGCTTTTTTGCGAGATGGGCATCGAAGAGTCTTGTCTGAAACATTAGGATACAAAATCGATGAAAAACATGCGGGTTACGACGAAGAACGACTGTTGTTTGCCCTGGTTCATCGTGCTGCACAAGATCGACTCTATCTTTCGTACCAACGTGCGGATGAGGAAGGGCGTCCATTAGCTCCATCTGCCTTTCTTCAGGAACTGGCACGAAATGAGAGTCTGGACCATCCTGTTCAGGAGTGGTCACTCGCCAGACGATTTTCAGATCGGCTGGATGATCACCTTTTTCGAGACAGCCTTCTCACACGTGAGGAGCTTGGCCTGAAACTCTTACGGCAAGGACATGATCCATCCGTTCTTCTTGAGCACGCGGGCCGGAGTTCGTTGATCTTTCAGCAAGGAATGCTTGCGATTGATGCCATTGAACGTCCCATGACCACGCCGAGTGTTCATGATGGCATGGTTGGGCCTATTGATGCCCATTGGCGGCATGTGACTGCTCAAGGTGTTTCGCCGACTTCTCTTGAGCGCTATGCACAATGTCCCTTTCGCTATTATGCTACTCACCTTCTTCAACTCCATGATCGGGTGAATCGCAAAACTGAAGAATTGCCGGTTTCGGTCATGGGGCTTCTCTATCATGCCGTGTTGCAGAAGATCTATACGCAATTCATTCAAGACGGATGGCCGGATCAACCGTCGTCCTCACACTCCACACAGGTCCTCATTGCTTTGACCATTGACGAGGTGTTTGCGTCTCATGCGGCGACAGGCGTCACGGGGTATTGGCTGATATGGCAGCTTCTCAAGGATGTCATCAAAAAAGTTGTGATGGCAGAAATTGACGCGAGTCAACAAGAATCTTTGAGCAGTGGATTTCGTCCATTTGCCGTTGAAGCCGAGGCGGAAGGGCATGTCGATCTGTCAGATTCCAAGTTGACGGCGCTCAAGATTCATGGCCGGTTAGATCGGGTGGATCGCCACAAGACGGCGGGAATCTATCGGATCATCGATTATAAAGTAAAAGTCGGGTTGCAGCGACAGCCGCGAGAGGCCGATTTACTGGCTTCAGGAATTAGGGGGTATACGCTTCAGCCTTCTTTGTATTCATTAATGTCTGTCCTGAGTCTTCGCGATGATGGGGCTGAGTCTTGCCAGCCCTTTCGTCCGGAATCTGTCGAGTTTGTGTATCTGGCGCCCAATCGAGAATCTTTGGTTGACCGCGCGGTATTTGACCGAAGGTCTTGGACTTCAATGGCAGGACAGCAACTTCACCACACACTGTTGACCCTCGTTCATGGAATTCACAACGGAGAATATTTCATTCTTCCTGGGGAGTATTGCAAGCATTGCCCGGTATCGGCTTCCTGCCGGCAGTACCATGAGGCGACGCGGCTTCGATCATATCGGTCGAGTCAGGCCAAGCAGCTTCGTCAATTGAGAAAGCAAGAGATTCCCCGTGATTGATTCTCCAACGATTTCAGATTTTTCTATTCGTCGTTCGGCCGAGAGCAACTTTGAGCAAAACGTGGTCGTGGTGGCCGGTGCGGGAACGGGGAAAACGACGCTGTTAGTGCATCGATTGTTGGCCACGTTATTACGAGAGCCGAATCCTGTTCCAATGACCAAAATTGTTGCTCTCACGTTTACCAATAAGGCGGCGACAGAAATGAGGATACGTCTTCGAGACCAATTGCTCCTTCTGGTGAATGGGGATCAGGCAGGAAGTGATGCGGCCGCGGCTTCTCGTCAGATGTTGAAATATCAGGAACAGTTCCGGCTTTCAAGCAATGAGATTGTGGCGCGGGCCCAAGCGGCATTAGAGAATGTTGAACAGGCTCAAATTGGGACCTTGCATAGTTTTGCCGCACACCTTCTTCGACTCTATCCATTAGAAAGCGGGGTGCCGCCAAACTTTCGCGAAGATGACGGGTCACGATTCAGCGAATATTTCACCCATGAATGGAATGTGTGGATTGATGAGGAATTGGGGCAGCATGGAACGCAGCATGAACGATGGAGAACGCTTCTTCCTTGGA
>BQIY01000224.1 GCA_021604265.1 Nitrospirales bacterium | reverse complement strand
CAGGCCTCGGCCAGTTCAGCTTCCAGTTCAGGTGTTACCGGCAGAGCGCCCATATTTGCGGCTTTAGCGATCTGGTTGATATTTGACGCCAGCCTTGATTGCCCCAATCCGCCGAGCATGTGTCCGACGACAGCCAGCTCAGCTGACGGCGTGTGCTGCTTTCTGGTTAGCTTTTTTCGGGGCGGGGGGCCGTCATCGCCACTAAAAAGCTGCAAGCGAATATAGGCGGCCAACGAGAGCACGCCAGCATCCCGATTGAGCCTTGCCCGCTCCTCGTCCGTGAAACGGATGGAATAGGGTGGTGGGGGCTTTGTCTCAGCTGTGGAAGGGCTGGACGCCGCATTCTTAAACGCTTGGGATGGCTTTTCGCCGGAATATTGAATTGAGGAACCGCTCATGGCTGCAGCTCCTCAAAGTCTATATTTGCGGCCTTTAATTGATGCTCCCAATCCGCTAGCGTTTCAAAAAGTTGGTTCGAACTCGCTTCGTCGAGCTCCACCATTCAGTCCCACCAAACCGACGACCTATTGAGGGCTTTACGTGAAGGCCCAGCTTCCGCGGGGCTCAGGCCTTATCTGCTCCGTTATCGGCAAAATTTTGTCTCCGTAGGCAGACGAAATAGCGCTTTCCTGGGAAAGTCTCCAAACGCCATTTCCGCCGACCTATTCAGCAAACCGACACATCAAGAGATACCCAGAATGCGTCATAGTATGACGCTACTGAAAAGTCGGCTATGCGCGCAAAAGCGGACATGCGAAGCACCAGCTATCTGCGGAATAACTTGGACAAGAATTGCGGTGCTATCATTTACCTTGCTCAAATAGTGGCATTAAATCTGGGCAGTCCCCAATCGGGTGGGTCGTAGATTTTTGATCGTTTTATCTCCCCGCAGAACTTTGTCTTCGCCTTTATATCGGCTTTATCGGAATTCCACTTGGACCGATCCCTGTTTGGATCAGCCATAATCTGCGTTATCATTTTGTGAGGATCGATGTCGTAGCGATAAAGCCCAAATTTATCGAATTGAGCTCCTTCACCAAAATAAAGAAGTCGAACCTCGCTCTCATGCCCAAATGCGCTTCGTTTGAGCAAAAGCGATCGAGCAAATCGCTGAGGCGAGAGTTCTAGTGTGTTTTTATTTTGTGCAAATGCTTTCAGTTCGGACTCGCGTTTGTATTCAACGGCACCGACAAAACACGTGTCTTGTGGCATCAACGAATGTTGATCCACCAACCCCTGCAAGAGCTTTCGCGGTGTTGATCGAATCCGAAGGAATCGTTCGTCGGGATTATTGGCATAAATGCCCCACATCGCTTCAGAATAACCGTCCCGTGTCCAGCATTGTCCAACAAAATCATTCTTAAAGCCGTACTCAAAATTTTCGCCGTTGAGAATTCCGCCGAGCCGCAATTGAAAGTTTTCGAATTGATCTTTCCAATTCGACATTTGGCTGAGTACATTTTGATTTTGACTAAACATCGCAAGAACATATTCCTGCTTCATGATTCGGTAGATATGTTGATCTAGTTCGCTGTCGGAGAGGTTCAAAAAATTCACGTTAGTCACTAATCCTGTTGTGTTGACGCTTGCTTTTTAGACGGTGCGCATTCGAAGAAAAGATATGGGTCAATATCTACTCCATATTACAAATTCGTTTTCATAATTCTTCGTAGAAATTTTCTTCTCTGTTTGGGCATTCCTCACGAAGCATTATCGCGGCGCGTTTGATTGAGGCTTCGCCAGTTCCAAAAACCTCAACTTCATGACCACATCTGGAGCAAGTAACGATAATGCCATCTACCGAACCGTGGTCACCATCCAAGGTATCATAGTGAACTTCAATTGAAATTCGGGCCATTTCAAAATCCAATTCTAGTAAAACCGAAGGAAAGTGTAGGTATAATCTTCAAAAGAAGTTTGGTGAACATTTTCATGGCCGCCCAATTTAGCGTGCCACAGACCAGGACAAAAACCCGTTTCTTTTTGATTTGCGTTATTGTGGGATTTGTAAGTAATAGAGTTTTCGGGAATTTCCTTCCCATTTTTGAAATAAATACCGCACTCATAAGCGGGAGTGCTTGCGTATCCTTGAGATACAAATCCATCGCGCGATTGAAAAAAAGCAATGCGTTTTGACGTCAGTGTCAACCATTTATAGGCCACGGCCGAGACTGATGCGCCGAGATCGTCTGCGACAGTTTTTACTATATCATATGTGAAATCTCCATTCACATACGGTCGGATTTTGTCTGGCGGTAATAGCAGTTGGGACGCAAACTCATTCGCTTCAATTTCCAACTGATTTACTTTGTAATCCGATAAATCCAGCACGCCGCATCTAAATTCAGTGACAACCTTTCGATGCGCCAAAAAATGAAAAATCTCATGAGCTGCAGTAAAATTTTTTCGTCCCTTGTATGGAATTTTCTTGTTTACATATGCACCCCATTTTTTCTCATTCTCCGTTAATAACATTCCTTCAAAATTATCGAACTCACTGTAAATGAGGTGAAGTTTTTCGCCGTCCAAAGTTGGATTGATAAGATGTTCAACGACCAAAGATAAATCTATAGGATACGTATTTGGCCCATGATCGCGCCATAAACGAGTAATTCTATTCGCCTCTTTAATAGGTGGAATGCTGACAAATTCACTCATCGAGGATGTCTAAAATTTTCAGGGCCTTTTCTATGTCCTCGTTCGAAACGTCCTTATCTTTGAATTTTCTAAAAAGCGCGTCACGTCGATGCCCCTCGGATTCTTCGTTGGCCTTATCATCAATGAGAAAATCAGGCGAAACCTCAAAAATATCAGCAAGTTTCAAAAGCAATTGCCCTGATGGTCTTGCCGGAGACTTGTTTTCCAGCTGCCATACGTAATTTTTTGTCGTTTCTAATTTTTCGGCGAGTTCCTCCAATTTTAATCCCTTGGCTTTCCTTAAATCGCGAACTTTTTTTCCAAAAGAATCAGACACTTAGTAGAACTCCTAAAAATACCCTTAATAGGGTATTGAAATGTAGTTTTTACGGTACTATACAAAGTATCGTAAGGGCATGTTTTTTATATAGCTCTTACCACAAAGCCCTAAAACCTAAAAGGAAAAACATATGCCTAGAAAATCAAACAAAGAGGTAACCAGCGCTAAAGCCGCGTCTGCAGCCTCTAAGGTTCTTCGTAACCCAAAATCGAGCAAAGCCGCGAAAACTGCTGCGGCGTCGGCCCTAACTCAGCGCCCAAATAAAAAGAGCAAATAAGTGGGCACAGCAGTCTGCTGCAGTGCCTTTCATTGTTCCAACCCCGTTTGAGCGAAACTCCGCAACTCAAAGGAATCATTATTAAAATGGTTAGATGCACAGCACCTGTACGCGGTCACCGCTCAGCAGCCGCAGCCGCAAACTGCCCAGCATGCCGTAGCAGGTACGGTGGAGGATACGGCCGCTACAGCTATTCGCGGCCTTCATATTCTTCATCGTCCTACACTTCCTCGTCCTACTCCTCGTCGAGCAGTGGGGGAACACGGAGTATCAGTGGCGGATCCAGCCGCAATACAAAGCCACGCTGGTCAGGAGCTGGTTCTTCTCAACTTTATACACCTGCGGAAGTACGAGCGCTCACCCCGATCCGCGAGACTGTAGAGAAACGGGCGTCGCTGCCTGATCTTCGACAAATCTTTCTCTGCCATGCGTGGGACGACCGACAGAACGACGCTAAAGAGTTATGTGATCTGCTCTTGGCACGCGATGTTTCTGTGTGGTTCAGCGAAAATGACATCGGTCTCGGCGAACCTTTCCTCCGAGCTATCGACAACGGCTTAGCGAAATCGAGGATTGGAATAGTTCTGGTGACTCCGGCATTGTTGAAAAGCCTCCCGGCGGCGGGCGTCGCGGACAAGGAGCTTTCGGTGCTCCTAGCGCGGGACCAGCTGATTCCGATCGTGCATAAAACAACGTATGAAGCTCTCCGTGAAGTCAGCCCAATGCTTGCCTCGCGGAACGGCTTGGACACTTCAGAAATGCCAATGTCCGATGTCGCGGAGAAGCTTGCCGAGCTAGTTACAGTCGACAGCTAACGTCCGCTTAGAGGATTTTGCGGAAACGACAAATACCACGTGTCTTGCCCCCTATAGCTGAGTCGCTGACGCACAATTTTTGTAGGAAATTTCAAAATCTGTGGCTCAGTTATAGGGGGCAAGACATTGCATCTCGGGTGTCGTTCTTGTGCCAAAGCAGAAGTACCGATAATGTGCCCGAGTATCTCATCCACGATCATAATCCCGGTTTGATTTACTGAACGGAAGTTACGCGCTACACTGAAGGTAACAAGAAGTGGCGTTCGTTCGGCAATAGCCTTAGCCCAAATTTGCATTTGCGAAATCGAGGAGAGGACCAGATGTTACGTATTTTCAGTCCATTCATTGTACTCTTAATTGCTGCGTGCGGCTCAATCGATAAAAATAATACTACGTTCCCAAAACAGCATGCCGTTCCAGAAAGCTGGGACGATGCACTTGGCGTTGATATCACTCCACAATGGGAAAAAGCTCAGCACAGGGAATTTGATTTTTGGATTGGCGAGTGGAAAGCAAATTGGCGGCCCCGCATTGAGGGGGAGTTTTCGCATGCTAAGGAGGGAAGTTGGAACCGGCATCGCGTCTTCCCGATATTAGATGGAAAAGCAATTGTTGAACTAGTTGAGACCCTTGGCGCGGAGAATGGTGAGCCATCAGTCCGAGGTTTTTCTATTCGGTATTATGACGAGAGTCGCAACCGTTGGGTAATGGTTCAAAATTGGCCTAATCCGGGGTTTGATGGAATTGCATTTACCGATCAACTGATGGGCGACAAACACCATGGTCGTTTTAGGATGTATTCAGCAGCAACTCGCCCAAACCCGGACGGATCCCGCAGTCATAGACGGTATATTTTCTCCGACATCACAGAAGATCGTTTTCGTTGGGATGGCTCCAACACGGGAGACCGTGGAGAAACATGGACTACCTGGCAAGTCGCCGATTTCTATCGCATTGGTGACCAACCTATATTGCCGGCTGCAGGAAAGGCATTGCCTGGCGTATATAAAGAGAATTTA
>BQIY01000223.1 GCA_021604265.1 Nitrospirales bacterium | reverse complement strand
TATCGATATTCTCAATCGCTTCTTCAAAACTGCACCCAGGCTTCGCGATGGTGGCTTCAAATGGATACAAATTCACAATCACCACATCAATTGGGTCAATGTCATGTTCGTTCATTTGCTTGACGTGAATATCCAACTTCCGTCTCCCCAGCAAACCGCCATGAATTTTCGGATGGAGCGTTTTCACTCGCCCCCCAAGAATCTCAGGTGAACCCGTGTAGGCCGAAACATCCGTCACGGTGACACCTTCATCTCGTAACGCTTGAGCCGTCCCGCCAGTCGAGAGAATTTCTGCACCAAGCGCAACCAACCCTTTGGCGATGTTCACCACGCCAGTTTTGTCAGACACACTAATCAAAACCTTATTCACGTTAGCCATAATGCCTACCTTTATGTTCGTTCTGGAGTCTGTGGAACACGGATTTTCTGGAGAAAGGATCCGTAGCTTATCAAATCGCTCACAAGAACTTCAACGAACAACGTTCAGCATGGTTCTTGTTCCGGCATCCAGGAGAAGATGATGATGATCACCGTTCAAGGATCTTCATGTTGTTATCAAAAATACCTTAATGAAAGACCAGGAAATTTCCGCTAACATCTGAATTTCATGGATAATTTCGACTTCAAACTTTCAATTAAGTTCGTGTGGATTTCGGCCGAAATTATTCTTGAGACGATGAGAGATCTACAGCATTTCCGTTCTCTTTTTCTTTCATGACATTAACATAATCTGTCACAAAACACGTCGATGCAGTGGAGGGCTTCCTGTTGCCAAAAACCCTCGTGGCCATGAATACGAGACGTTCCTCCGCTCAGGGGATACGTCCGTATTCCACGTCTTCTTCGCCATACGACAACACGACACACGCCGCTGTCGATATTAATTTTACGTCACCCTCACACCTCCCATGATAGAACTTGTCATCATCTTCATGACCCTTACAGTTTTACTTGGCATAGGGTTTAGTCTTCTGCACTTAAGTAAAAATCAGTCTCAGACGGCTCCAGGTCCACCTTCATCGACATTTGCTGACACACATTTCACACCGACTCAAATGTACCTGGATCATGCTAGTGGAACAGGCATCGCTATTAATGAATCGACTCAAACAATTTGTGTCATCCAATCCGCCACACAGCCTCCACGCTTTGTTCATTTCACTGAACTCGTCGCTTCGTGTATTCGAAAAAATGGCGAGACCATTCACTCAACTTTGCGGACGCATCCTCAGGGATATGCCGCGATGGCTAATGATCTCCAAGGCCAACTAGGAACGAAAGCTGAATCAACGCAGTCGAACTCAACAGGAAACACACGAAACCAAAAAATTGAACTCTGCATCGCAATGCTTGGGCAGGAAAGTTCAATCTATATAATCAACTTTCTGGATATGGAAACAAAGGAAGGTGGCGTTATGGCGACGAAAGCCATGGCCAGCACAACCCATTGGCACCGCTTACTGTCCGACCTGATCCAGCAAGCGAACGGAAGCAAGGCAAGCTCAGAGCCTCTACCGCCACAACACCCTCAAGACACTGCCGCGTTAGTTGCTGATTGATTTGACGAAGATACATATTCGAATCAAGGCCTCTGCGTGAGAACACTCGAATACATCTCAAGAAGACAATACACGACACATTTTCAGCATTTCCCCTGACACCGTATCAGTGTTCAATGCTTAGGTGACGACAGCGCTTGCGTGATTTCCTCACAGACATAACTCGAAAATGGCATGGCGCACGTAAACCCAGGCGAGACGGCATTCAACACATGCATGGATTCACGATCTCCTTCAATGACAAAGTCCATCTCTAACTTTCCTTGCTTGACATCAATCAATTGCGCCCGAATACCCGGTCTTCCCCACCTCGTATAGTCCTCAACGACGATATTTTGAGCTAAGGTTGAGGCCAAACGAATCAAATGGGAACGGGAGTACTTCCGGAGTTCTTGAAAGGCAAGACGGGAAAAATCAAAATTCGAAGAAAGCAGTAGGCCCGTTTGCCTTCTGAGTAAATCTATTAACTCGCCAACGTTCAAGTTTTCGACACCTTGATACTGTTCCCTCCAAAATGCCGGGATGGCTGTTGGCCCAATTTTGGCGTATCCTTCAACATTCACCGTCACATGGACGCCTAAAAACGGGTTATTCAAGTCTGGGACTGGATAAATATTGGTACGAAACGATCCGACAGGTTCATCGGAATACAGATACAACCCTTTGAATGGGAGGATTCGATACCGGTCAGAAAATCCAAACTCTCTGGCAATCACGTCGGCATACAAACCCGCGGCATTCACAATATACCCGGCTTCATACGCTCCTGCTGAAGTCTGAATCTCCTTCCCATTTTTTTTCTCATATCTCGTCAGGTAGTGAATCGCGACACCTTCACCCTGCGCGTCAACAACAATCGATTGCAGAACTTTTATAGGATCCACGGTTGAGGTCGTTGGAGAAAACAGGGCCCGCTCACATGTCTTCACACGAGGTTCGATTTCTTTTGCCTGCTGCTCTGTGATGTCCTCGAGCACAATATCGTTCGCTCGACCGCGGGCGAGCAGAACATCCATCGAAGCATGATCTTGTCGATCTTTGGCCACAACCAACTTTCCGCAACGATGAATCGGGAGGTGCTTTGACTCACAATACTGTGTCAGCAGGGCATTCCCAGTTTTTGTCAACTGCGCTTTTAAACTGTCGGGAGTATAATAAAATCCCGCATGAAGGACTCCGCTATTTCGTCCACTCGCATGTCGAACAGAAGTATCCTCTTTTTCTAAGACGGTCACAGAGGAATCATGGAAACGTCGCTTTAACTCTCGAGCAATACTTACCCCGATCACTCCCCCGCCAATGACCAGAAAGTCAGTTGTCCTCATCGCATTCCATTTCTCGCACTAGCCCCTCTTTTGGGGAATTGCCTAGAGACTCGTCTTATCTGGTTGAATAGCCTGATAGCCCAATAATCAAAACCGCGGGCATATGACCAGCAGATAACTCATTCTTGCTGCAAAAGAACACTTCATGAATGCCAAACAACCGCTACGGATGCTAAAAACCCCGAAGGTCTATTACCGTACTCTCTTTGTGGCATCGGCGCTCCTACTCACACTCATACGGTATCTTTCTTTCGATCATTCTGAAGCGCTACAGCCTTTTGTGAAAACAGGTGACATTGAAATCGTTCGTGCGCTTATGACAAAAGGGGCACAGGTCAATGCCCAAACGGCTCAGGGGGCCACCCCCTTACACTTTGCTGTCCAACGAGGCAGTCTTCCAATCACCAAATTGCTTATCAACCATGGCGCGGACCTCCACGCACGGTATCAACACACATGGACCCCACTGCATCTTGCCGTACAAGAAGGACACGAAGACATAACCAAATTTCTCCTTGAACAGGGAGCCATACTCAACAGTCACAAAAGCGAGTTTACTCCTCTCCATATCGCTGCTCAACACAATCATCTCAATATCGCGAGAATACTCTTAACATACCAGGCCAATATTCACGCGCAATACCAGAACGGATGGACCCCACTGCATCTTTCAGCTCAAGAGGGTCACAGTCACATGGTCAATCTTCTGATCCAGCATGGTGCACGTATTGCCGCACAAAATACTTCAGGCATGACCCCCTTGCATTGTGCAGCGCAACTCGGACGACTGGAGGTCATTCGAATACTACTCCAGCATGGTGCCGACCCCACCATACAAGACGCAAAAGGACAAACCCCGAAGCAACTCGCCCTCCAATTTCAGCATAACGAAGCCAGTCAGTTATTCGATCAATCCCTTGACACCACACACCTTCTCTAACCGATGCAGTGACTACCGAATCAATGAATCTCAGATGGTGATAGGGACGACTAAGCAAGAGAATACACGTTGGAAGGGCCGGATCCCCTCGGAAGATAGACGCAGGTGACCATCTGGCGCCTTTTTCAACTTTTCCCTAATGACAACCGTTAGAAGTCGCGAGAGAGCATACCTTGGACAACATGCCACATCCTTACCAGTCATCGATTTTCCTCGGCGCGACATCACGCCTCTAGCCGCCCTACCCGTAAGGCCAAATGTCTGCCACAATAGAGAGACAAGATATGTCAGGCGATATCGTGTCAGCTGTATTGCCTCAATTCTATTTACAGCCACGGAGGAATAGATTAATGACTGGACCCTATAGACTCGGCGTATTCTGCATACTCACAGGCACTCTCACATTTGGATGTTCGATGTCTTCCCAGACGATCCATTCGGACCAAGAAAGTCTCGGTCACGGCATCGTTGTCGGATCATTAGCTGAACAACGAAAACAACAGCATATTATGGAGGCCTGGCCCTCCTCTCGCACCATCATCGGTCAAGTCAAGAAAATTGAAGGAGCGGCTTATCTCTTGACCAACAACACTGGAGAGACCATCCGCCTCCCTGTTGATCAAGAAACGATGATTGACCGGCCGGCCCATGTGGGCGACTGGCTCAAGGCCTATACCGATCCTAGCGGTCGAGCTTTACAAATCAGAAATATTGACGAAGAAATGATGGTAGCAGAAAATTAAGGCAACACCGCACCCTTCAGATAATCAGACCGGAAGAACGCCGAATCAGGACTGTTAGGGAAATGAAATCACTGCCGACGTGGTCACGGAGACCAGTGGCCCTGGGAATATTCCCAGAAAGATCACTCCGGCAAGCGCACAGGCAAGAACTACGGAAGTGGTAGGAGAAAAGGCGAGTCGGGTCTCATGCTCGTGCGTTGCTGACGGTTCCCGCATATACATCACCATCACCACGCGTAAATAGTAAAAGGCGGAAATCGCCGCGAAAATCAGTCCAATAATTGCGAGCCATGCTAGACCAGCATTCACCGCAGCCATAAAGAGATAAAACTTCCCCATAAACCCAGCCGTTGGGGGTATGCCGGCCAAGGAAACCATAAAAACCATCATGAGGAATGCGGCGCCTTTATGACGCTTGGAGAGACCGGTAAAGTCATCAAGCTCTTCACCTTCCAACCCTCCCCGCCTCAAAAGCCCGATCATCGCAAATGCCCCCATGGTCATAAATGAGTAAATGGCTAAATAAAGCATTACACTGGACACACCTCGTGAAGCAA
>BQIY01000222.1 GCA_021604265.1 Nitrospirales bacterium | reverse complement strand
GGCATTCTGAGTATTGGGCTGGTATGCCTGGTGCTTATCGGGTGGCCGGTTTCTGATGATCGCACGTCTCTTGAGCGCGCATCTTTGTTACGCCAAGCGTCTCTCGTGGATGGGGTCACTAGCTTTCGTTCAGACCATGTCTCGACACATGAGAGCAAGACTCCTGATCTTCACGTTGATTTGAATCAAGGGCAACTGGCGGATTTGAAACAGCTCCCAGGTATTGGCCTGGTGCTTGCTCAGAGAATTGTCGAATACCGTCAGACCTATGGAGACTTTCAATCGGTGGATGAGTTGCAAGTGGTGGCTGGCATAGGGGAGGGGCGGATCGCACGAATTCGTTCTTTGGTATCGGTAAGCCACGATGCACGAAATGAAGAAGCTGTCGGATCTTGAGGTGTAAGTTTTTCATTAGCCACGAGATATTCTGAGATGTCAGATTCAGACATTCAGCAACAGTTAGAGCGTATTCTTCGGGGAACGGTTGAAGTGATTCAGCTCGATGAGTTGAAAGGCAAACTCACGGCGTCACTCAAAGAGAACCGGCCGTTACGGGTTAAGGCCGGGTTTGATCCGACTGCACCAGATCTCCATCTTGGCCATACCGTGCTCATTCAAAAACTTAAGCATTTTCAAGAATTGGGGCATGAAGTCATTTTTCTCATTGGCGATTTTACTGGAATGATTGGTGATCCGAGCGGGGTGTCAGAAACCCGGATTGCTCTGACGAAAGAGCAGGTGTTAGACAATGCCAAGACTTATGAAACACAAATTTTTAAAACGCTTGACCCTCAAAAAACCCGAATTGAATTTAATAGCCGTTGGATGAGTGAGATGCATGCGGAAGATATGGTGCAATTATGTTCACATTACAGTGTGGCGCGCATGCTGGAGCGTGACGACTTTTCGAACCGCTATCGTGACCAGAAACCCATCAGTGTCCATGAGTTTCTGTATCCCTTAGTGCAGGGGTACGATTCGGTTGCGCTCAACGCGGATGTTGAACTGGGAGGCACCGATCAGAAGTTCAATTTATTAGTCGGACGCGATTTGCAGCGTGACTATGGACAAAAACCTCAGACGGTCATTACGATGCCGTTACTCGAGGGGACGGACGGCGTTCGGAAAATGAGTAAGAGTTACGGCAACTATATTGCTTTGGAAGATAAGCCCGGAGATATGTATGGGAAGATTATGTCCATCAGCGATACGCTGATGCGACGATACTACGAACTCTTGACCTCAGAAGACCTGTCGGCTATTGATGCACAACATCCGATGGAAGCGAAGAAGGCTCTCGCTGAACGCCTTGTTTTTCAATATCATGGTGCCGCTGGAGCCGAGCAAGCCAAAGCCGATTTTGAACAACGGTTTCAAGCAAAAGATTTTCCTGATGAACCGGACGCATATGTCATACTCGAGTCCTCGGACTTTGCCAGTGCTGCTGTCCCAAGTCTTGGTGTCGTCGACTTGCTGATGCGAACGAATCTCCTGCCCAGTAAAGCCGAAGCCCGTCGTCTGATCGCACAAAATGCCGTGCAGTTAGACGGTAAGAAGCTGACCGATCCCAACGGCAATGCCGTATTTGAAGTTGGCAAGCAGTACCGTATGAAAATCGGCAAGCGAAAGTTTGCTTTGATTGAATTCAAGGACGTCTAACGTCTTAGTGCTTCACTCTTTTTCTCGGTCGTATTCCAGTTTGAGTGAAAGGTGGATTGACGAGTCAGACGGGAAAAATCTTATTCCGCTTTGCTCCGTAATGACCTTGACTAAGTTTTACCACACGCATAAAATGTGGTTACCTCTAGAGAGCGGGCGTAGCTCAGTGGTAGAGTTCTTGCTTCCCAAGCAAGCTGTCGTGGGTTCAAATCCCATCGCCCGCTCCAATTTTTCATCGCGTGATCTGTTCTGACTCCGTCTGAATTCTACTCATTTTCACATTTGTTCTAAATGAAAAAGTATGCCCTACTGTCCAGTATGGCTAAGAGTGAGGTCTAATAACGATTGGTTGCAACGCGACACTGAAAATGGTTATTTGAGTATCTGGTTAACTTATTTTCGTAGAAAAATGTTGAGCTGCATGATTGAGTAATTCGTTAAGTAGCGAAACCTTGAGTACTAGGCCAAGGCCTATGGGTTGCTGGATACCTTGTGCAGTGGAAACCGGAATATTTTGTAGCATAGAGTTCTTAATCATTGTCCGTGAGATCACCCCAGCAATCTTGAATTCTCTTCCTATTTCTGCAAATACTGGGCTGCCACTGGAACCTTGAAATACTTGGGCGTCAATAAGAAACTGTTTTTCTCCATTGAAGTCGACGTTAACTGAAGAGGCAATACATCCTTTGCGCATTATAGGGAGGTGATTCACTACATCGTATCGGCCATCCGGATACCCAATGAAGAAAACGTCTTGTCCAACGGACAGGTCCTGAGAAGTAGCATTAAGAAGATTTTCCTGTGAATAGTGTCTGAAATACAACCCAAGTTCAGGTTCTCCAAAAGACGACATATTGACGCATGCTAGATCGATGTTGTGATCCGGATGGGCTATGTAGCCACCTGAAAACCCGGACTGTGAAAATTTTGCAATTTCTCCGAGTGAAGGCTCTAAACTGTCTATCTGTCTTTTCGTGAACACGAGGGAAATCTGGTGAGTAGGATCAACAAAAACGTGCCTGTTCGAAACTAAGAAAAGGTAGCTTTCCCCCTCCAAGCTGGGGGATGGAACAGAAACGATAAATCCTGTACCCACAGAATCCCCAGACGAATGACTATTTGTAATTACAATTCTGACCGTTGAATATAATAGGGTTTTTTCTTGGTTGTTCAGCATATTCTCTCTCAACAAAAAGCCTCGACTGGCTCAATGTCTTTGTTTTGAATGGCTCGAATTGTCAAATGCATAATCTTTCTGAAATTTTGTGAGGCTGAGGATAAATTGCCAACCCTCTACATTTTGAATATTTAGGCCTAAAGTGCCTGTCTGGTATCGGCATTCAAGGATTTGGTATCTTGGATTAGAAGTTATCCAATTTCCTAGTTGTTCGAAGAGACAATTTAACACTGGATAACTTGATTGCTTTATTTTGTTAGACAGTTCCTGATGTATTTGTTGGCGGCCACTCTTCATATTGGGGAACGCCATCATTTGGTAAAGTTTCCCAAGGAGCTTTGTCACTGACAAAGATATGCATGCCCAATTTGATTTCTACATCACCTTCTGTGCATCCGAGCGAGACGCCATGTATGTTCCCTTTATGCGTACCGCACAATGTCGAGCCGCATAAGCGACAGAATTGCAAGCCCGCACCATTATTTGATTCATAGGTTGTCAGTAGGTCTTGACCGGAAGTCCATGAAAATTCTTCTGGGACAACCAATGCATACGCTGATGCCTGTGCACTAAATGCCTTTCGACAATCTGAGCAGTGACACGATCGTGCATCTCGTAACGTTCCTTTGATGATGTATGTAACTGCACCACATAAGCATGATCCAGTAATGGCCATAAACTCAGTGCCCCCTTTCCTCACTTCTCACTCATGAGCTATGAATCTCGTCAAAAATGATGAGAAGTCAAACGCTATCTTTCATCGTGAATGGTATCTGAGTTGTAGCTGTGGATCCAGTGCAAGTGCGAGATGAACGCTTAGTGAAATATTGGTAATGTATAGTATCGAGGAGGATAGTACATAGAATGTGTCCCAGCATTTTTACAAACGACCAAAAATTTTCGTCATTCCAAAGATTTTGTGAATTGGCATAAGAACTTGGTCCTGTAAGTCAGATGGGGGAGGGATGAGTATGCGAAAAGTCGAATGGATTTCTCAACGTTGTGATCCGACAACTCTTTTAGCGCATGAACTGATGGAAGATCAGGTGAGCACTTGTCGTCCAGATGATATGGTGCTCACAGTGGGACATAAGCTGTACGATGGCAATATTGGTAGTTTGCCCGTGGTGGATAGTGAGCAATCGTTAGTTGGGATTGTGACTGAGTTTGATCTCCTTCAGGCGATTCAACATGGCAAAGACCTACGAAGTACGTCTGTGTCATCGATCATGACTAAAGAGGTGTTGACGGTGACAGAGCAGACGCCTTTCATGGAGGTCGTACAGCTACTTCAACAGCATCACCTTGTTCGCGTCCCAGTTGTGAGAGCGAATGCGCTAGTCGGAATCTTAGCACGCAGAGATGTCATTTTAGGTTATATTAAAGCCACAGACGTAGGGAGCGGTGGCTAACGTTTGCTTATTGTGCCACATGTGTTAAGCGCCCTCTGTTGTTGACTTTTCCTCTGTCATGATATTTTTTGATTCCTCCTGTCAATGTCGTGATGCCCACCTTCACGTCGACTGCATACTGATGTGTCCTGGTTGATTCTATGCGAATGAAACAGCTACTAAGCGAAAGTCTTCCGCTACCGTTACGTCAGTGGTTGTGGGAACGAAAAGTTGAAACGAGAAATCGTCGAATTCGAGAGCTTGGCGGAGCACTTTCGGCTCGAATTCACGATGTGGCTCAAAAGGATATTGCGATCGGGAAAGGGATTCAGACGAAAGCTGATTGGGAGAGTTTTCGCGATGTTCGATGTGAGGCACTGCGTCGCTCGTTAAACCTGAGTGAGGAACGTGTTGCCCCGCCTCGCGCTTTCGTGACTGGTACAGTGAAACATACTGCCTGTCACATCGACAATATGGTTTTCTATGGACACATGGATATTCCTGTGACGGCGAACATGTATCGACCTGTCGGTGTCACGACAAACACACCCGCAATCGTTTTGTGTCACAGTCATCACAATTCCAAGTCAGAAGAAGAGTTACAGTGTATGGGAATGACATGGGCTCGCCAGGGTTGCACCGTCTTGATCATGGATTTACTTGGTCATGGAGAGCGACGTCAGCATCCTTTTACCGCTCAAAAAGATTTTCCCGGAGCATTTCGTGTTGATCGGCAAGACTACTATTTTCGATCTGTGCTTGATATGCAATTACAGTTGGTGGGTGAAAGTTTAATGGGCTGGATGGTGCAAGATGTGCGGCGTGGCATCGATTTGTTATGTGCTGATCCACGTATTGACTGTGATCGAATCATTATTGTCGGTTCAGTGGCGGGGGGAGG
>BQIY01000221.1 GCA_021604265.1 Nitrospirales bacterium | reverse complement strand
CCATCAGCGGGAGATGCGACGTTGTCGTATGTGTTAGATGAAAATGCAAGAACCGTAGAAATCGATATTGTGAATGACAATGGTGGCGTCATTCGGCGATTGAGTAATCTTGGCTCGCAAGAGGCCGGGCCGCATCAGATTGTCTGGGACGGAAACGATCAGAATGGTGATCGAGTTGAAGCCGGGACATATAGTTTCCTTCCTAAAGCCATCAATCCAGAGGGGAAAGAAGTCCTCGCGACAACCTTTATGCGGGACATTGTGAAAAGTGTGATGATCAGTGAAGAGCAACCTCTCATTACGCTTGGAAGTGGGAAAACACTGTTATCCAATGACATATTATCTGTCCAGGCTCTGTAGCGAGAATTGGACGCATCTTTCATACTTGCCGTAGAAGGAGTCAACACATATGGGTATTACTTCAGCATTCTTTACAGCCACGAGTGGAATTAATGCAACAAGCCGAGCCTTGAGCGAAATTGGTAATAATATTGCCAATGCGCAAACGACAGGCTATAAAACCCGTTCGGTGACATTTGGTGATCTGTTCGGAGCCTCCCTTGGCGGAGGCGGAACCACGAATTCCTTAGTTGAAGGGCGTGGTGTCCGTGTCTTAGGGATTGATCCAAGTTTTAGTCAAGGTTCCTTACAAACGACGTCCAATGCCTTGGATTTAGCCATCGATGGCGATGGATTTTTCCAAGTTGTCGATGGAAATGGTGATAGTTTTTATACCCGCGCTGGACAATTTGGCACTGACACCGCAGGCAATATCACGAGCCCTGCAGGCCTGAAATTACAAGGCTATCAAGTTGATGCCAATGGTGTGATTACGGGTTCAATTGGAGATCTGGTTCTGACGACAACCCAGCAAGTAGGGACCGTGACGTCTGATGTCGACTTGTCGGGAAATCTCAGCGCTG
Source organism: Nitrospirales bacterium (assembly GCA_021604265.1). The sequence goes on along the minus strand of BQIY01000221.1, from coordinate 4,205 downwards.
CGGCTGCGATCTCAGCGTTTGACATTGATGATCCTATTAATTCCTCTTCGTTTAGTACCGGGTTTGAATTATTCGATTCACTCGGGTTTGGGCACGGTGTGACGATGTACTTCAATAAGACGGCAAACAATACATGGCAGTATAATATTGTGGGAAATGCCTCGGAATTTACCGTAGTTCCGGCTTCAACCTCCACCGACGGGCTGAGCGATTTGATTGCCACAGGAACGTTGGGCTTTACGAACGGAGGATTATTAGATACTGAAGGCGCAGTGACGTATTACAATGCAGCACCAGGAACCGGACTAACCTTCACGAATGGCGCAGCCGATATTCTTACAGCGAATCTAGGTTTTAATTTCGGAACCAGTGTTACCACAGACGGTGGGGCAGGGTCCGATGGGATGCTGCAGCAAGGAGGGAGCTCAGTGATCCTCACGCAATCTCAAAATGGATTTTCGAATGGAACATTGTCCGGGACATCTATTGGCGAAGACGGCACGCTCTTGGGACGGTTTTCGAATGGGACGACGAGAAATATCGGTCAAGTTTTGCTGACTCGATTTAGTAATGCGGATGGATTGCAGCCGATTGGACGAAATTTATTCATCCAAAGTGCCGATTCAGGCGGTCCGCTCAATGGCGCACCCAGCACCGGGAGCTTTGGGAAAATTTTTGCAAATACGTTAGAAGCCTCCAATGTCGATCTCGGGGACGAATTGGTGAATATGATTACCATGCAGCGAGGGTTTCAAGCGAATGCCCGAATTATCACAACGACAGATACGCTTCTCGGAGAACTTGTGAACTTATCACGATAAGCGGAGATTCGTAAGAAGTGAGATGTCAGAAGACGCGCTTGACTTTCTTTTGACGTCTTACTTCTTGCAGTGTTTCGAGCTTTGCTCAGCTTATGAAGTATCCGCTCACTTCGGTCTGACTCTTACCTAGATTCTTCCTTATTCTTTCTCTCAAGCGACTTCGCATACTTTGCTCTCCCATTTCGGTAGTTTCCCTACTTTGGAAATCTTGATTACAGGTGGGCTTGAACACGGTCGTTGTGGGACTAAGTGTTAGTTATGGTCAATTTTATCTGACACCATCATTCCATTTGGAATACTGATTACAGGTCGACTTGAACACGGTAGTTGGCGGTCTGAGGGTAATTGAGACATGATCTTTGGTGAGATCCTATTGGTTCTGAAATAGTAATGACAGGTCGGCTTGAACACGGTTGTTGGTGGTCTGAGGGTAATTGAGACATGATCTTTGGTGAGATCCTATTGGTTCTGAAGTAGTAATTACAGGTGTTCAAGTAAACACGGTGGTTGGGTATTGGAGCGAAATTGACGGGCAACGTATATTGGTATTTCACCCCTTTTGATACTTTGATTACAGGTGTGCTTGAACACGGTGGTTGGGTATTGGAGTGAAATTGACGGACAACTTATATGGATATTCCACTCCTTTTGATACTTTGATTACAGGTGTTCAAGTGTCAGAGATCGCCACTGTTTGCCGTCTAAATTGACAGATTCAATATGTTGAATTTGGGAGTTAGCGGTGTGTTCTTATGAGGAACCATATGAGCGTTGAAGATGTAAAGTTTTCTCCAGGTCGAGTATAGCATTGAAAAATATGAGATTTTTTTCATTGCTTGCCTTGCCGAAATCACGATTTCTCGAATGTTCTCTTATTGTAAAAACCCCCTTGGCATGAACGTTGCTGATCTTAACAGAATGGAAAAGGTGCGGTAATTAGTCATCTGTGAGTGAGGGGTCGTCATGGCCGAGGACGCAAAAGCTGATGAATCGGGAGGTGGGGGAGGATCAAGTAAAAAACTGATGATCCTCATTATCCTTGCAGTCGTGGTGTTAGGAGCCGGGGGTGGGGCTGCATGGTTCATGATGGGCTCAAGTGAGGAAGAAGAGGCTCATGCCACTGAAAAAAAACATGAGAAAGATTCCGGTGATGCACATGGAGATGAACCTGGACCGATTGTTGAACTTGATCCCTTTGTGTTGAATTTGGCGGATCAGGAAGAGCTTCGATATTTGAAAATCTCTATTAAACTTGAGTTAGACCGTCCTGAAGAAGAGACAGATTATCCCGTCAAAATTCCCGCGATTCGCGATGCATTACTGGTGTTACTGTCGAGTAAAGAATCTCACTTGTTACGGACGACGAATGGTAAACGTCGAGTACGAGAAGAAATTCAGTCACGTGCAAACAAGGTCATGAATAAAGGCGAGATCTCAAATGTTTTTTTTACAGATTTTGTCATTCAATAATGAAGGGTCATGATTCTTTCAATTGTTGGCTTTGACTGCATATTGGACATGAGAAGTGACCTGGTCGTTCTTATTGTGTTTTCTTGAATGAATCATTATGGAAAATATTTTATCGCAGGATGAAGTTGATGCCCTCCTCCGGGGTGTCACGGGCGGAGAGGTTGAAGAGTCTGTCCCTGAACCCGAAGAGCCGCAAGAAGGTCCTGTTCCGTATGATCTCGGGAATCAAGAATGGATTGTTCGTGGGCGGATGCCCACGCTTGATGTCATTCATCAACAGTTTTCACGTCTCTTCAGACTGTCGTTAGGTGAGGTGTTACGGAAAACGATTGAAGTGACGGTGACCAATCAATCCGTTTTGAAGTTCAGTGAATTTACCCGTCGGCTACCTGTCCCTGCGTATTTACAAGTGATCTCGATGGAACCACTGCGGGGGTATGCGATGGCGGCCACAGATGCCGCTACGGTGTATTTACTCGTTGATCATTTTTTCGGGGGAGCCGGTCAGACGCATGTCAAACCGGAAGGGCAGGACTTTACGTTGATCGAACAGCGGATTATGAGAAAAGTGATGTTGATGGGATTGGCGAATTTAGAAAAGGCATGGGAACCGGTGCATAAAGTGAGTATCAAGGCGATTCGGTCGGAAATGAATCCGCAACTGGCTTCAATCGTCCTTCCATCGGACATTGTGATTGTGATTACCATTGGAATCGAGTTGGGTGACGCCGTCGGTGATCTGCACCTTTGTATCCCTTATGCCATGCTTGAGCCGCTTCGTGAACGTCTGCAAGTGAGTTTTCAGAGTGATTTTTATGAAGTCGATCAGGGGTGGGTCAATCGATTTTCTGAACGTCTTCGAGAAACTTCAGTGACGATGTCGGTGCATTTAGGATCGACAAGAATATCGGTTGAAGACTTGATGAATTTTTCAGCTGGCGACGTCATTGTTTTGGAACAACCTACTGATGAACCACTGATCGGTACGATTGAAGGCATTCCCAAGTTTCATGGATTTCCGGGTGTCACGAAAGCATCTCAGTCATTTCAGATTCAGTCAATGATTACGCCGAAAGAGTAAGGTTGAAATCGAGTGTTCAGTCACATGTCATAAAAAGGAATCTCCTGTATGAGTGAAGAGAACGAAGAGTCTTTCGATCCTGAAATGGATGCAGAAGCCGAAATGGCCAAGGCCATGGCTGAAGCGGAAGCGGCAGAAGTGCCGGCGGCACCACCGGCTCCTGCGACGATCGGGGTGATGCCTGCATCGGAAACGGATCAGCCGATGGATGGAAGTCTCGATCGAATCCTGGATATTCCGTTAGTCATTTCCGCACAACTTGGAAGTGCCAAAATGTTGATCAAAGAACTTCTTCAATTAGGACCGGGGTCTGTAGTGGAGCTTGATAAGTTGGCCGGGGAACCGTTGGAAGTCTTAGTCAATGAAAAACTCGTGGCACGGGGTGAAGTGGTCATGGTGAATGAAAAATTTGGAATTCGATTGACGGACGTGGTGAGTCAAACAGAACGTGTGAATAATCTCTCGTGACTCGCGCGACATCACAGAGTCCATTGAACGTGTCGATGGTGTTGTGTGAAAAACTCGTCGAGTTTTGGGATCTCGATAACGAGGCGTTGCATGGATCTCGCTGATCAAGCATTAAAAATGGCAGGGGCTCTCGCAGTCGTCATCACCTTATTGCTTGGTGGCATGTATTGCGTAAAGCGAGTGTTAGGGGAATCTCCCGGCCATTTGAGTAAGTCGATGCTTCGTCTGCTTGGAGGTCTTCGATTAGGGCAAGGCAAGGCGATTATGCTTGTGGAGGTGGCAGGAGAAATCCTTGTACTCGGGACGACAGCGCGTGATTTGACGTTATTGTCACGGGTGACGAATAAGGATCAGATTGAACAGCT
>BQIY01000220.1 GCA_021604265.1 Nitrospirales bacterium | reverse complement strand
ATCCGCACTCATCCTATATGACCTTAGATATGTATAAAGAGATGCAAGTCGAAACTAAAGGAGAATTTGGGGGACTAGGGATCCAAATCGGAATCAAAGACAACCGATTAACCGTCATTGCGCCAATCGAAGATACGCCAGCATTTGCTGCAGGCATTCAAGCCGGTGACGTGATTGCGAAGGTCGGTGATACACCGACCAAAGACCTGACACTCATGGAAGCTGTACAAAAAATGCGCGGACCCAAAGGCACCGCTGTCACCCTAACCGTTCTTCGCGAAGGAACGAAAAAACCGTTAGTCTATGAGATCACACGAGATACCATTAAGATTCAAAGCGTGCGCGGCAAGGTCATCGGCGGCAATACCGGTTATGTCCGCATCACGCAATTTCAAGAACAAACACCTGATGATTTATCCGACACATTAGAAACGTTGAAAGAACAAAACATCCAAAGTTTAGTTTTGGATTTACGAAACAATCCTGGCGGACTCCTGACGGCCGCGGTGGGGGTCTCAGAGCAGTTTTTGAAGTCGGGGAAATTAATTGTCTCGATCAAAGGACGAAATGGGCGAGAAGATGAATATCGTGCCAGAGCGAATGGCGAGATGCTCGAATATCCCATGATTGTTCTCATCAATCATGGTTCAGCCAGTGCATCAGAGATTGTGGCGGCTGCCATGCAAGATTGGGGAAAAGCTGTGATTCTTGGAACAACCAGCTTCGGGAAAGGCTCAGTTCAAACCATTCTGCCGCTGTCTGATGGATCTGGGCTCCGCTTAACGACCGCCAAATATTACACGCCGGAAGGTGTATCGATTCATAACATTGGGGTCAAGCCGGACATCGTCGTTGATCCGAAAGCCACGGCACAGCTTAAGGCCTCCGCCTCAACGAAAGAAGACGACCAAGCGGAAGACTCAGTCGCTCTTCCTCAGAAACCTACAAAAGCCGACGGTGAAGAAAAATCTGAAGACAAGAAGAAAGCCGATGACGACGTTCCTCCTGATGATATCCAACTCCAAAAGGCCCTAGAACTGCTGAAAACCTGGAAGGTTTTTAAACAGTTACGTCCGGCAGCCTAACCGACCCAAGCGCCTTAGTATTTCAGGACCAGTGCGGTGCTGGTTTTAAGTACGCCGTCAATACTTCGAATGCGCGAGAGAACGATCTCGTGTAATTCCTCAATGGTTTCAGCTTCAATTTTTGCAATAAGATCATGCGCACCTGTGACAGCCGCTAATGATTGGACACCCTGAATTCTCATGATTGTTTTATACGCACTTTTTGTATGATTCCCCGTCACATCAATAAGAATAAAGGCAGAAATCGACATGGCAAGCAGTTCTTTCTTCGTTAAAAATTGTTGTTCATCAAATGGCCAGACTCGAAAATTCAACCTGGGAATGGGCAACGCCGACCATCCCGAACGTCTGACCTTAATCACTCTGATTTTTGGGTGGAAGAAATAATTCTTCAAACGCTACCAAAGCCCTTCAGCACCGTCAATCAACGGCTAGAGCGATCTAACTTTCCTTGAGGCGTGTGCATGAATGGCCGCTAAGATTTCGTCAGTCCGTTCCGCCATTCCCGGAATGGTCCGCAACATATGAGAACGGACTAATTGCTCTAAATCATCTAACGTCTGAATGCCTAAACGAAAATATAAATCATGCACCAGATGCTCAGAAAAACCTGGAAATGTCGCCCACTCTTTTACCGCATCGGGTAAAGGGGTTTTGAGCTCTTCATAGGCTTGAATCCGTCCGGTCGATACATACTCCTGAATCTTCACGGAAAGATCTTTCCCCACCCCCGGAATCGACTGTAAGTCTCCTCGTTTTGCAATCTCACTCACATCCTCTTGCAACTCGAGCAACGACTCGGCAGCCTTACGGTACGCCCGAATACGATAGGGATTTGTCTCTCGCCCTGACAGTAAACCTGCCATCGCATGAAAGAGGCCCGCTAATGCTTGATTGGAATTTGCCATACTCACGACTCAAACCGTCTCAATAACCAACAACCCAAGAATCGTATTCTAAGGGAAATTCCCCCTTTGATCTACTATCGCGAAACAACATAAATTCCTGCTGGACAAAGCAAACCAACAGTATGCATGAACCCGGTTCAGACGCAAGGAAATTTATGAATTCGGCTATAGGAATTTTCTCCTCGTGCACTATGATCGCAAGCGACTTTCAACAACACCCTGAACTCACACCAAAACCCTCAAGGCTATTTTATTGACAAGCATTTCAATCCTACCGTAGGATGAAATTTAAGCTAAGCATCTATATGTTATTTAACATTTTTGACCATGGTTCTACGGTTTTTTCATGGATATTCAAGTCAACGGAGAATCTCAAACTCTCCAAGACGGGCTCACCGTCACAGACCTTCTCCAGCAGTTGGACATTCGTTCTGAGCAGGTCGCGGTTGAACTCAACTTGCAAATTTTGGAGCGTGATAATTTCTCAAAATCAATCTTACGCCATGGAGATACCATAGAAATTTTAAGCTTCATTGGCGGCGGAGCTGAGACAACTATCACGAAGACACATCACGTCGACAATTCCACACTAAATACAGGATTAAATATTAGACTATGAGTGATGATCAATTAGTGATTGCTGGCAGAGAGTTTCGATCCCGTCTTTGGGTTGGTACAGGAAAATATAAAGATTTCAATGAAACCAAAAAAGCCATTGACGCTGCCGGAGCCGATGTCGTCACCGTCGCCGTTCGGCGGGTTAATATCACGGATCGAAAATCAGAAAACTTGCTGGATTACATCGACCCGAAACACTACACCATTCTTCCAAATACGGCAGGGTGTTACACCGTCGAAGACGCACTTCGATACGCGCGCCTTGCTCGAGCGGCCGGAGTCTCGGACTTAGTCAAACTTGAAGTAATTGGCGATGAACGGACCCTCTTCCCTGACACCGCAGGGCTCATTGAAGCGGCAAGGATTTTGGTTAAAGAAGGATTCATCGTCTTACCCTACACCAATGACGACCCCATCGTGGCACAGAAGCTTGTTGATGTTGGCTGCCCAGCCGTCATGCCGTTAGCTGCCCCCATTGGGTCAGGGTTAGGGATTCGTAATCCGTATAATTTGAAAATCATTCTTGAAACCATCAACGTCCCCATTGTCGTCGATGCCGGCGTCGGAACGGCCTCAGATGCGGCCTTGGCCATGGAGTACGGGGCAGACGCCGTCCTGATGAATACAGCCATTGCCGGCGCAAAGAATCCCATCATGATGGCCGAAGCCATGAAGCTGGGAATTGAGGCGGGACGATTGGCCTACAAGGCAGGCCGAATCCCCAGAAAACTTTATGCCACCGCAAGCACAACGATCGAAGGGATGCTCTAAAAATTCACATAAGGGACAAGTATAACGTCTCAAGTTCTCACTTTAAACCTTCATGGCACTTTCGACTTTCACCGTTCCCTTCTTTTCTGAATGACCAAAAAGATTCTTCCTCCTTTATACGTGGTGACCAACCGTCACCAAACATCTCAACGGCCGCTTCATTCAGTCGTTCAAGAAACACTCCAGGCAGGCACGAAATTCCTTCAACTGAGAGAAAAAGATCTCGACACACGTCAATTAGTAAGTCTCGCACAAGATATGGTTTCTGAGGTGCGCCAACACCATGCGTTTCTCCTCATCAATGACCGGGCGGATATCGCAAAACATATTGGCGCAGATGGCGTTCACCTGCGATCGAACAGTTTGCCAGTTCCTCAGGTACGCCAATTTCTTGGCCCGCAAGCGTTCATTGGCAAATCCACACACACCCTCCATGATGTGTTGACCGCAGAGGCTGAAGGCGCGGACTTTCTTGTGCTTGGCCCAATCTATGACACGCCTTCAAAAAAACCCTACGGCTCCCCCCTGGGATTAGGGGTACTAGAGCAGGCGTGCCAACAATCCACGCTGCCAATTTACGCCATAGGCGGAATCACACCGGAACGTGTACAAGAAGTAAAACAGGCAGGGGCCTATGGCGTCGCAGTCATTTCTGCCATACTGGAATCCACCAGCATCCCTTCAGCCACTCGTCATTTTTTGCAAGCACTTGAACATTCATAAGTCAAGCCTTTTTGCCCATCAAACAGCATTGACCACACGCTTTGTTGGTTGACCCTTTTCAAAATCGAGTGATAAGATATTTTTACTTCAGGCCATTCACATAGAGTGAGAAATGAGAAATAACGGAAACGATCTCACGGTTTTGATAGATACGCAGTCTAGTTGTTGAGATGTTCTCGCCTCAGTCCTGCCGGAAACGTTCATATTAAACGAATAGGTGGAACGACGATGGGAATGGGAAAACAGAATGATCCAAACGGTGAACTCGAGAAACTCCGAAGTGAACTGGAGTCGATGGAAAGTGAAATGCATCAACTCTACGACTCGCGTCAGCAGCTTCGTCAGTCTCAACAACAAAACGAGCGTCTCGTTTCTACCCTTCAAGAAGCCAAATCCCAAATTGAAGCATTGCGGAAGGAAGTAGAAAAACTTACCGCCCCTCCTTCCAGTTACGCCATTTTCTGCAGCCTGAATAGGGATGACACCGCCAACGTGTCAGTCTCTGGCAAGAAAATGCGCGTCAGTATGCACCCGGCACTTGCCGGGAAAGAACTGCAGAAAGGACAGGAAGTAATTCTCAACGAAGCCCTCAATATCATCGAAACACGAGAATTTGATCCGCAGGGGGAAGTCGTCCAATTAAAAATTCGGCTTGATGAACATCGGGCATTGGTTAAATTACGGCATGATGAAGAACGCGTCGTTGAAGTGGCTCACCCCTTACAACACGAACATCTCAGCGTTGGGGACCTCTTGCTCTTCGACCCACGGTCCGGCTACATCACCGAAAAACTCCCTAAATCTGAAATGGAAGAATTAGTGCTGGAAGAGGTGCCGGATGCCAACTATGAACAAATTGGAGGGCTGGAAAAAGAACTCATACAAGTGAAGGATGCCGTCGAGTTGCCTTTTTTATATCCCGACCTCTATGCCGAACACCGGCTCGCTCCGCCCAAAGGCATCTCGCTATATGGCCCTCCAGGGTGCGGCAAAACTTTGATCGCCAAGGCCGTCGCCAACTCGATTGCTCAAAA
>BQIY01000219.1 GCA_021604265.1 Nitrospirales bacterium | reverse complement strand
CCTGTTTCCGGCAATCATGAGTCTGTTACCTAAGGACCCCACGGCACTTTCCTCGGACCTAAAGCTAAATTTGACCTCCGCCCTGGCGGGTATTACAGACAGGCTGCAGAATCGGATTCTCTATTTGTACGGCGCGGTGTTACTGCTAAGTGTGATAGGGCTGACCCGATTACAGGTAGAGAATAGCTTCATCGATTACTTCCGCGAGAAGACGGAGATATTCCAGGGCATGACCCTGTTCGATGAGAAGCTGGGAGGAACGCTCTCCTTCGATTTGGTCGTCGATTTACCGGTGGTCGAGGACGAATTCGACGATGGCTTCGACGACGGCTTCGGCTTCGGAGACAGCAGCTCGGACGATGAAGCCTACTGGTTCACCGCGGAGAAAATGGACCAGGTTAAACGCATTCACGAATACCTGGACGCCGACCCTCAGACAGGCAAGGTTCTTTCCTTCGGCGGCGTCATCCAACTGGCAGAGATTCTCAATGGCGCCGAACCCATCGACAGTTTCCTGTGGGCGGTACTCTACACCAGAATTCCAGAGGCGCTTAAAGATACGGTGCTAAACCCCTTCGTCTCCATAGAACATAATCAGCTAAGGTTCAACGTTCGGGTCATCGAGTCGGACCCGAACCTGAAACGCGATGAGCTGTTAAAACGGATAGAGGCCGGTGTCGAAGAACAGTTCGGCTTCGAAGACTCCGCGGTGAACGTAACGGGTATTCTGGTGCTGTACAACAATGTACTGCAGAGTCTCTACCAGTCGCAGATTCTAACCCTGGGTGTTGTGATGCTGGTGATCATGCTCATGTTCATGGTGCTGTTTCGCTCATTGAAAATCGCCGTCATTTGCATCATCCCCAACGCCATCGCGGCGACCTTCGTGTTGGGCATCATGGGCTGGCTTGGCATTCCGCTGGACATCATGACGATTACCATCGCCGCGATCTCGGTCGGCATCGGCGTCGACAATACCATCCACTACATGCACCGTTTTAACCGGGAGTTCCCGCGTTTCGGCAACTATCGCGAGACGATGTTCTTCTGCCACAACAGCATCGGCAGGGCGATGTATTTTACCTCCATGACGATTGTCGCCGGCTTCTCGATTCTGGCGCTATCCAATTTTATACCGACCATTGTATTTGGCCTGCTCACCAGCCTCGCGATGTTGGTCGCGCTTGTCGGCTCTCTTACATTGTTGCCGCAGCTGTTGATTACCTTTAAGCCGCTGGGGCCAGAGCACTAAACTGGTTGCTGACGGTCGCTGTAATCCGAAGCTCGATCTGTCGAAGAAATGCTTCCGGGGCCAGTGCATTCAAGGGACAGCTACAACTTAAGAACTTAGTCAGTTTGATTCATGGCGCATTATAGGAATGTGTGCTGTAACTTGTGCATGACGCGAAGAGAGCGATTACTGATCACAGAGGAGTGTGCTCAAGCTATTGCTTTTGGCCTCATTTGAGCTGAGCTATGTCTTGGATTCTGGATAAGATAGCGGATGCCGTCCGAATGGGTGGAAAGGCCCTTCCTCACCTACGCAGAGAAAACCTATCGCCTGATGATGAAATTTTATAAATCGTAGCTGTCTTCTTTGTTCTTATTGAAATAAGCAAAATTCTGTATATTCATACAGCATAGTTAATTCTTTCAAAAAGGCCATTTCTCTGTTTAAATAATTCCCTTTAATTCGTGGGAATTCTGAAGGGCCAATATTTAAGCTGGATTTTCAAAGGCTTAGAAGACAGCAAATGGCCCGATAACAAGTTAACAGGGATTCCCGCTATTCTGAGTTATGAGGACGGTGTCCTCATAAACGTACTGTTAAGTTGCTAGGTGCCGAAATGGATATCTCAGAATTCCCTCAAATCCAAAGAATCTTGAATGGGGAAGATATTCCAGAAAGCGAGCTAAAGCGTTTGAGCAAATCTATTCGACCGCAAAAGTTAATCCATTTGATCTTGCAAGAGAGGAACGCAAGAAAGAATAAACAACTGCGCAGGCTCTTGTCTGTATTGCATCCAAACCAAAAGCAATATAAATGGGAGGATCCGCGTCCCCCGGCCTCAATATCATCCATGAGCATGATGTCACGCATAAAAAAGGAAGACCAAATAAAGACTGTTGCTAGTGGTGGTGGGGCCAATTCAACAGGAAAGAGAAAGTGATAAATACGCAACTTAACAATCGCAAGCAGTATGGCCCTGCGGGCCCGGACCTCGCTGCGCTCGGCCGCTGTAGCGGACGTTATGTGGCAGCTTGGAATTAGAGAAAATGGATGATCTTTCTGAGGTAGCTAGAAATTGTAAAAATCACGACGATGCACTTATTGCGTTACACGTGGTTAAAGCATCACCAATTCGAGCAATCAAAGCTATGATGGATGGTAGGGGAGTATCGTTGGGCGACGCAAAGGTTATGCTAATGAATAGCACAGTCTGGTATCAAGAAGCCAAAAACGCAAATCATTTTCACGACCAGATTGAAAAAGCACTAGATGAACTTGACAGCGATTTAGATGGAGAAGGGAATTAGAAAAGGCATGAAAATTAATAGCAATTTTAATATCGTGCTGCAGCCACATAACAAGGGCATGCAATCGGACTGGCCTACAGCCAGCCGCCGATGCTGGCGTTATGGTGCTTAAGAGACTATGAGCTATACGGAAATTGAAAGACAAATATCTCTCGGTAACCTTTGGCGTGCAAAAGAAATCTTGCAAGGCAGGCTCGTAGGTTCTAGATATGATACTGATTTGTACGAGCGATATGGAAATGTCCTTCTTGAAATGAAGGATGATTTAGAGGCGGGAAAATTTCTTTTTCTTTCAGGAGTCCAGAAACCTGAATATGAAAAAGCAAAATATCTTTATCTAGATCGATATGGCGGTAAACCAACAGGCGGGCTGTTCCATACTTTCCCGCATTCGGCTCAAGTATCACCCATCGAAGATTTCCCAGAGAGTGTATTAGCCGAACTCGAAAAAAACGGGCACAACCGAAGCGCAGTAAAAGGGCAAACTCGTCCGAAGAATCAGGACGAAGAAAATTCCAGCTTAAGTGAAAAGCTCGGTATCTTTTTCGTCCTACTACTCGTTTTCCTTATTGTTGGGGGTTTTATTGTACAAGGCATTCGTGGTGTAGTGTGGGTATTCCAATGGCTGTTTTGACGCATCATAACAAGTGTGTTAACCGGATTCAGCACTGCGTGCTTCTCCGGTTACACAGGCGTTATGAGACTAAAGGTACTAGATGAGCCCAACTGTTTTTAGAGAAAAAGGCTATCGTTTTTTCTTTTTTTCTAGAGAAGAAGATAGAATGCACGTACATGTAATATCTGGTGACGGAGAAGCAAAGTTCTGGCTCGAGCCAGGGATTGAATTAGCTAAGAATTATCGTTATTCGAGCATTCAATTGAGAGAAATCGAAAGTCTAATCGAGGAACACGTTAATGAGCTCACTAGTTCGTGGCGATCACACTTCGGAAACTGAGATATCCAATATCTCTATCCATGGCCTCTGGCTCTTTTCCAAAGGAAAGGAATTCTTTATTTCATACGAAGATTTTCCTTGGTTCAAAGACCAACCAGTCGCTGCTGTCCATAATGTTGAGGAACCAAGCCCTGGGCATTTCTACTGGCCTGATTTGGATATAGACCTCTCTAAGGCAATTATAGAAAACCCCGCGCGATACCCGCTCAAGGCATCGTCACATAACAAGCAAAATCAGTCGGACGCATAAATGCGCCGCTGTTTTGGGCGCTAAGTTCCCCCATGACCATAGCCACAGATTCATACGAAAATATCTACAAAGATTACGCTGATGCCATCGAATGGATTCGATCTCTAGGTGTTGAAATAACCTCTGGAAGAACTCAATTCTACGAGAAGGTTGTAGGTAAGTGGACGAATGAATACCGGACCGCGTCTGAACAACAAGGCAAGGAGATTTTCCCTGATTTTGTGAGTTCTGTGTTCGAGATTATGGATTTTATAGATATCTATAAGTCGTTGAAGAATGTTCCAGCAAGCCAACTTCTATCAATAGCATCAAAGCTGCAAAAAGGCGTAAATGGGCCGATAAATTCAGCAACAGAAACGAATGAATCTTCGACAGCTAGGAATTTCATTTTCGAAGCTTTGGTAGCTGCTCGTTCTCATAGGCCGGAGAAAGGCGTTCAGGCGATTTTTGATTCTCCTTCCGATACTGGTTTCAGGATTAATGGTAAAAATGTGTGGGTTGAATGTAAGAGAATTACTTCTCTGGAGAAACTTGAAGCCAACGTGAGTAAAGCTTGCAATCAACTGGAATCATCACTAAAGCGGGACAAAACGACACAGCATAGAGGGTTGGTAGCCATTGATTTTACGAAAATTCTTCACCAAGGCGACAAGTTATATGTAAAGCAGAATGATAGAGAACTGCTTGACGGCATAAATTCAATCATGGATCAAATGATAGGGCAGTGTTCTAAAGAGTGGGAGAAAGTATACCTGCGGAAGAGCAATAAGATTGTCGGCACGCTTCTTCGCTTTTCTACAATGGCAACGTCGGAGGAAAGGAACCTTATGATAAAGGCATCTCAGTGGGCAGTTAGCCCTAGGCAGAAGGCGTCTCATTCGGATAATAAGTTGTTAAGAGAACTGGCTACCGCCATGAATTAGGCAAGTGGTGTGAATTCAGAACTTAACAAGGCGGTGTTGTCGCAGCGCAAACAGCGCGCTGCTGGGACGCCTTCGCTGGCGCTCCGGTGCCCCAAATCGCAGCGTTATGTGGCTCATTGACCTGCAAGGTAGACCCACGTCGGTCGTTGACCAATTGTTCTTGAGTCTAGAAGATCACGTTCGTTTTAACCGGAGAATTAGAAGTGCCAAGCGTTGAGCACGAACAAATAGTCGCGATGATGGAAGGTGGACTTGGCCTAGAGGACCTTTCCGTAGAGGAACAACGTCTCGCGATGGAAGAGTCAGCGGAAATGTTTCCGGTGGAATCTGAGGTACTCACGAATGAAATTGAGGCAGGAGGTGTCCCAGCAGACTGGGTCAGTATAGCTGGTCAAGAATCCGAACGCGTGATTCTCTATTTCCATGGCGGAGCTTATGTAATGGGTTCTCGAAACACTCACCGAGCGCTTGCA
>BQIY01000218.1 GCA_021604265.1 Nitrospirales bacterium | reverse complement strand
ACGATCTCCTGTGTGCCGTAACGCAAATAATAACTGACAATTAATCCGCCAAGGCTATGGGCAACCAGTGAAATATCCTGCGTCCCTTTCGCTTGAAGCTGTTGGATCATGGCATCCAGACGTTTCACCGAATCCATCAAGTCTTTTCGCCAATCATAGGAGAAGGCAATGACTTCCGTGTCACGGTCAGTCTCTGACCGAAGGTTGTCGAGCAAGGGACCGTAAACATCAACTTCATAGATATACGGAACAACTGGAACCTGATCGAGTATGCTGTCGGGGCGCAGGTCAATGGCATTGGTTAATTCAAGGCCTGGAACAGGAAGCGTTAACGGCTGATTGCCAAACAAGGCTTCACTGGCCGATATCCAGATGAGGTGTGCGTCAGAACTTCGTATCAAACGCGTACCGTAGTAGCCAGGAACAACAATAATGGCAGATTTTGGATTCTCGATACTATCTGATGAGTTGACACGCCCAGCACCACAACCGGACAGTGTCCCGCTCACGATGAGCAAAAGAAAGACGGGTACGACCAAAAAGGTATGGCTTTTAGCGTCCGTAGTCTTGTGTTTGAACCTCAGTTTCTCCGCAATTTGGCGAATGTGTCGTTCGAAAGAAAACGAAAAGATGTTCATAGGTAATGGTCGGTCGTGCCGCGATGGGTGTATGAAGCGGGGTCGTCCAGTCACAGCATTACGTCAGAAAATGGAGCGGTGAAAAGAAAGCGAATCAAACGATCGAGAAACGGTCAAGGAAGAAATCTGAATAGTCATGTTTTGCAGGGTTTCTGAGGTACATTTCTTCCTTCCTCTAAATCCAACAAGTCTGCCCATGCGGTAATATCCTGGCGGCGGGGATCAAGCGAGTCTCTGACTTCTCGAAAGAATACCCATTTTTCTTCAGAGTCCGGACCCCGGTTCAGCATCATACTATTCCAGGCTTGAATCTCTTGGACGGTTCGAGGCATCGCATGTTGAGAAATCCACTGAATAATCTCATCATCTGTTCGATTTTCAACAGCAGCAAGCAGAGCATCCCCTGAAATTCCAGTAAAATCTAGAAAACGCGCGTCCAGCGGACAGGGATAGATGTATTCGCCCAGTGTCCCGGCACACCTGGCACGACATTTATCTATGATACGTGGTAAGTGAACGTACGGTCCTAATCGTTCTTTTAGGCTTCTGGGATACTGAGTACGAAGATCCATAGGGGAGAGAAACTGAATGAAAGAAAACAGAAGAGAGAAAAGCCCTAGCGATGACCTTTCCCTCTTCTGGGTGTAACCCTACAGCATTGTATGATTATCAAAGGTTAAGGTCTTCGTCACAATCGCATTATTTTCATAAGAAATAATCCGCCGGGTTGCCGGCAAATCAGACGCCCCAATCCGAGTGTGAGTATCAGAGAAACTTTCCACATTCGTTAACGATCCATCTTTGGGAGAGAAGTAATATACCGTATATCGGGTTGTCAGATTTTTTTGATCTTGAGTGATCGCACTATCTTCAACATTGATCGTAAACGCGACATAGGGCATCTTTCGATTGATTTGAGTAATGCGGTTGTCTTTAACACGATACCATGAGCCCATGCCATCACCATTAATGGTGACGCGTTGTCCCATCGGGTGACTGTCGTCGCCGTCTAAGGTTAAGGCATATTTTCCATCGGACTCTTCAAAGCTTCGAGGTCCGCGATGGGTAGCGATCATGCCAATTTGATTTTGCGCCCACTTTTTTAGCTCTTCATCGCCAATTTCGACGGTCACGTCTTTTGAATTTTTGACCGTGACCGTGCCCTTCGTTTCCTTCCCATCGACGTTGATTCGAAGATCGGCTTGAAAGCCCTTAAAGTCCGGTTGCCAACGTGCGGTCCGTTCAAACGCGCCTCGCAATAAATCTTTGGCCTTGGGATCGTCTTGAACCGTCGTGGCGTTCTCTTCACGAGTATACATTTCCATACCTATCATCTCCTCATACTGTAAGTAATGAATATTGAACCAGATCGTTTATGACAACGTGTCGATCGTATTATAGAGAATCAACTTTCAGATGAACAACCATATGCGTGATTTCACATAACAGAAATCAGATTAATTGAAATACGTTGATTCGAACATGATAGATCGACCGGTTTCCTGTATTCGTTATGGCATTCCACTTGCTCATTTCACTCTAGGAAGGGAATTGCCTCATGTATGTCCTTGTCACAGGTGGAGCCGGTTTTATTGGCTCCCATACTGTAGAAACGCTATTAAAGTGTGGGGCACGGGTTCGTGTTCTAGATAATTTCTCCACTGGAAAACGGCAAAATTTACCTAGTCACGCCAATTTAGAGGTTTGCACAGGCGATATTCGAGAGGTCAACGACATTCAGCATGCCGCTGCAGATATCACGCATATTTTGCATTTGGCTGCACAAGTTTCTGTTCAGGATTCTCTCGTAAATCCAACCCGATCATGCAGTATCAATATTCAAGGATTTGTCAACGTACTCGAAGCGGCGCGAATACAGCAGGTGGACCGGATGGTCTACGCTTCAAGCGCAGCCGTCTATGGCTATCCTCAACAATTACCTCTTTTAGAAGATGATGCCGTTCACCCCATATCACCGTATGGATTAGAAAAAAGTGTCAATGATCAATACGCTGAATTATTTCATTCATTGTTTGGTTGCTCACTTCTTGGTGTACGATATTTTAATGTGTATGGACCTCGACAGGATCCCAAGTCACCCTATGCCGGCGTTATCAGTAAATTTGTTCATTGCATTGAACAACAACAAGCACTGACCGTATTTGGCGATGGAAGCCAAACGCGAGACTTTGTCTTTGTGAAAGATGTCGCACAAGCCAATGTCGCGGCTCTCAGATCTACTGCTACCGGGGTCTGTCATGTGGCTACGGGAACAAGTCGAAGTGTATTAGACATGATTCAAGCTCTTTCGAACTGCGTCGGCCATGAACTGCAAGCGATTCATCAGGACGCGCAAACAGGCGATATTCCGCATTCCGCTGCTCATATCAAAAAGCTTACTCAAGCCTTAGGGGTTCAATGCTCCACACGTTTTGAAGATGGATTGCGGCTTTTATTGAACGATGTCTTAGGATCGAAAGCCTAAGCATGGACGGTTATTTAATCCAAAATCTTTTTCGTTTAGTTCTCTGCCTCGCATGCGTAGTCATGATTCAGGTGGCACCAGGATGGAGCGCTGACTTTAGTGTCGCTTTTTTCTACGGTACTCAGGCTCCTCTGGATGAGTTACACGCCTTCGATGTCGTTGTCATTGAACCTGATCATCAATATGATCCCAACTCGTATCGCACCTCGCACAGCGAACTCTTCGCATACGTCAGTATCGGGGAATTTGCCTCCTCTCGTGCATACGCCAAGGCCATCCCCAAACAATGGGTGTTAGGGAACAACTCCATTTGGGATTCACAGATTATTGACCAAAGCCAAGATGCATGGCCAACCTTTGTGACCGAGCACATTATCGGGCCGCTCTGGGACCAAGGTTATCGAGGATTTTTCCTTGATACGCTCGACTCCTATCATCTTGTCGCAACCACGGCAGAAGAAAAACAGCAACAAGAACAAGGCTTGAGTCGAGTGATACAGGCCATTAAACAGACCTATCCTGAGGCAAAACTGATTTTCAATCGAGGCTTTGAAATTATTCCCGCCGTGGCCGATCATGTCTTCGCAGTTGCCGCTGAATCATTGTTTCGTGGATGGGACCAACAGAATAGCCGTTACGTTGAAATCCCTCAAGACGATCGGCAATGGCTCTTGCAGCAATTACAGACAATACAACAATCGCATGGCATACCGGTCATTATCATTGACTATCTTCCTCCGCAAAAGCGAAGAGACGCACAAAATATTGTAAAAAAAATTCAAACACTCGGCATGATTCCCTGGGTGAGCACGCCAGAATTAAATATGTTGGGAATTGGAGCAGTTGAGGTGATGCCGCGAAAGATTTTGTCAATTTATGATGGGACCCGCAATCCCCAATCTGACCATAGCGACCTGCATCGTTTCATCGATTTTCCATTAAATCATTTGGGCTATGTGTCGAATCATCACGATGTCAGATCGCCCTTGCCGGACTATCCATTAATTGGTCGATATGCAGGGATTGTCGTATGGGTGTCAGGAGGTCAACATCCCTGGAGTAAACGATTCCATCAATGGCTGCTCAAACAGATACAGCAAGGCATCCGGGTAGTCTTCTTTGATTCATTTGGGTTTCCCTTTCAAGAACCATATCTCACTCCGCTCGATGTATCTGTCGGTCTTCTTAGCCAGCCAGCATCAACAGTGCACTTTTCAATCAAAGATCCTCGCATGGGGTATGAGATCGAACCGATTCCCAAACGACGCGGATTTGTTCCCATCACGCTCAAGCTTGGGGAATCGCTCTTACAGGTGGAATCTTCTGATGGACAACGCCAGGATGCCGTTGCGATTACACCTTGGGGAGGCTATGCCCTCTTTCCCTATGCCGTCATCCAACTTCCAGACCTTGAACATTCACGTTGGGTCTTCGACCCGATTCGGTTTCTCCAGGACACACTTCGATTAGTGCCGATGCCTGTTCCCGATACCACAACGCAAAATGGACGTCGATTACTGCTGACCCATATTGATGGTGATGGATTTCCGAGTGTCGCTGAGTTTCCTGGAAACCTGTATGCAGGAGAAGTGTTGTATCGTGATGTCTTGAAAAAATATCAAGTGCCGACCACACTCTCAGTGATAGAAGGGGAGATCGGCGCCCAAGGACTCTATCCGAAATTGACTCCACGCTTTGAAAAAACGGCCCGAGCGATGTTTGCCCTCAAGCATATCGAAATGGCCAGCCACTCGTATTCTCATCCACTTGTCTGGCGGGAGTTTGTCATTTCTGGCCCCAATAGCCCCGGCGATTACAATCTCAATATCCCTAATTATGTATACGGTCCAGAGAGTCTCACACGTGAAATCAAGGGTTCTATTGATTACATCAATTCGAAGTTAGCCCCCCCTCATAAACGTGTTCAAGTTTTTTTATGGACAGGCGACTGTGATCCAGCGCCTGAAGCCGTAGGATTAACGTATGAGATTCAGGTCGGGAATATGAATGGCGGGGACACCACCATGACGCAACGCCATAAC
>BQIY01000217.1 GCA_021604265.1 Nitrospirales bacterium | reverse complement strand
AGTCACTGAAATGTCCAAGGGCAACAAGACGCGCAGCAACAAGGAAGCGAAGAAGCCGAAGCAGGAAAAGCCGAAGGTCCTCGCCACCGCCAACTCCAACGCCGCCAAACCCCTGATCTCCCCCGGCAAGCAGGGGAAATAGCGGAAATGACGGACCAGCGCGGTGAGGAGCCGCGCTGGTATGGAACGCGGCCACACCGTGATCAGCCTGGACGCCGCGTACATCACAATTTTTCAGGAAGAAGTAGTAGCGGGAGAGGGACTTGAACCCCCGACACGCGAATTATGATGCGTCCTTGCTCTCCATGAATAACACCTCAGCAGCGCTCAATTCCTCACGTAGCTGATCGCGAATCTTAATCCTAGCGCATGGCAGAACGTGTCGCTCTTTCGCGAGTCGGAATTCGCAAACACAATGCTCCGGCAAACCAAATGAAACCCAATATTCCGGATATCGATTTCGCGCAATTGTTGCTAGCGCATAACTCTAGAGAAAGCGAGTTTACTATCGGGTAAGGCTGAGACATCCCGCACGAATTCCTGCCAACCATAACTTGAGCGAAAATATGAAAATGCTTTGAGATAAAAATAGCTGTTCATAGACATGAATCGCTGTGAAATGGCTATTGCGATCTTTTTTGCTTCCTCCGCACTGATCGTCTCGGACAAATGGACATCCCAAACTCCAACAGTGTCGGTCCTAACCAAACCAGTAGCGCCTTGCGCGCGATACAACGCTTCAAAGTGCCTTCGGCGAATACCTTCGCCATAGACCACCACCGGGTAAGTGGAGAGGCCGAAAAAAAGGCCTTCATGCTCATCCAAGAATTGATATGTCTCCTGAACGGAACGCGCAGTCTCCCCGGGATACAGAAGAATATTGACTTTTGCTTTGACTCCGTGAGAGTGGCAGGCATTTAAGAGCTCACTAGCTTTTAGTAGGTATCTGTCCGGATTGCGTGTCTTACCCATATTTATCAATTGTTCCGGAGACCCTGACTCCAAGCCAAGATCGATCACCCGCAGACCAGCGGAAGCCAGAGCCTCAATCTTGTCTTTGTCCAATACGTCTACGCGCGACTCTGTGCGCCACTGAAAATCACATTGACGCTCGCGATATTCTCTTTCAAATAGCGCAGTCCATGCCTGACTTGGTGCGAAAAACGAACTTTCAAAATAGAACCGACTATCTGCCGGGTAAAATTTTCGTATGCTTTCTATTTGATCAAACAGGTCAATGGGGTCGCGCAATGGCTGAAGGGGTAGCGCGGATTCTTCACAAAAAGCGCAACCCAATCCGCATCCGCGCGAAACTTCGACACTTGGCTGAAATTCGGTCGCATCCTGCAACAGAGAATAGTCAAGCCACGCCTTCCGCAGGTATTCTGGATCTCGCTCACGCGGCCCTTTGACAATGGAGGCAATGTCCGCGATTGCTCCCTCACCCAGACCTCTGTGGTATCGGGTGACGCGCGGAAATACCGCTTTAAGCAAGGCTTCGTTGTAGTCCACCACCCACCGACCGCCGACATGGATATCAACGCGCGGATTTACTTTTTTTAGTGCAATAAGAAAGCGCTTTGCCCACGGCACGGCATAGAAACTGGGCAAAGACAAAAGAATGACATCGGCAGACGTTACTTCTTGATTATGTTCGACAAATCGCTCGGGTTCGACGAAATTCCCGTGCAAGACAGGCACACGTACGGGAAATAATGACGCTAAAGAAAGAAGGCCATAATTCAAATAACGATGTGCTTTTCGATATCCCTCATTTCCTTTCTTAGGGCGCAGCATACCTGCGGATATAGCGACGATCTTAGTCATTTCAGACAATCCAAAACGAATTTCGCACGCGTTGGAACATCAGAATTGGGGACAACGATATATTTAATACCCCATTCATTCAATAATGACTCAAGATATAACTCAAATCTCTTATGATATTCAGGGCTTTGATGGCGATATCCATCATCTTCTAAGGGTATAAACCCCACAGGAAAGAGAAAATGATAGTCATATTTCATGGTTTGCTCACGACAAAGGCGCGTAATTATTTCTTTTTCAGATGGATCCGCTACCCCATCACAATGCATTTTCCAATAAATTAACCCATCAGCGAAAGAACGCTCAGTTAAAAATGCATCACGCCCTGATTCAATGAGCATTTTCTGTGAAAAATACATTATCTGGAACACTTTATACTGATTATGATCAATAAACTCCGCCCTCTTCAGACCAATATTGTCGAGCAAATTTCGACTATCAACCCCTACCAATGGGATTTCCGATAATTCGCGACATTTCTTTGAAAGAAGGTAGTGGGCGACGGAGGTCTTGCCAGTCCCACTCGCTCCGGTGAACGCGATCTTCATTCGGGAACTCGAGAAAGTGTATGATGTGTGCGAACCGCCTCAAGATAATCTAACATTGCGCCGCCTATTTGGGACCCTGTTGAAACCTTCAAGTATGGAGTACGTGTATTGTCCTTGGATACCGCAGTGAACGGAAACATATAGATCGTATCATCAACCACCATTGCCGATAGATAACCTGCTGGACTTACCAGGCGAATGTCAAGGGTTACGCCGGCTTCCTGAATGTGGGACATGGCTTCAGCAACACGGTTAGATACACGAGATGAGTCATCGCTGGTTCGACTTCCGTCGCGAGTAAGATCGTAGAGTTGAACTTGTGAAAGCGAATGGCGGGCACCCTGTCCCAGCAGAACAATTTTTGTTTCTGGATCGACAAACGAAATGCAAACATCGAGCGCAGGTTGACGTTTTTTCTTCGAAATCAATTTATCTAGGTGCTCGCTGATAAATTCACCATTTGAAATGCCAAATGCCCATACACGATGCTTTGCAGAGGCTATGGCCTTTCCATAGTCACTGTTTGCATCTTCACTACCTTTTTGACTGAAAAAATCTTTAATGCCAACAGTCTCTTCGTAGAAACGCAATCTCTGATAATTTCGACTAACGGTTGAGTCAAAAAGCCACCGAAGCCCCTCAGAGATCGTGAAAAAAATGCCTGATGCACTTATCGATCCGAGAGTGCCAATCCAAATACTAGTAGGTATGCCCAAAACTTGATGAGTGGCATTTTCGGACAGCGCAATCACAGAGACTACAGTCAACCATCCGCTAAACACGAAAACGAGGGCACCAACGAGAAGGTATAAGAAACGGCTCATCCCATTCATTCGAGAACTCCTATTCGAGCCCAAAAAAAATTGGCAAATTGTACCGAATCATGGCCAAGCAAAACCTCAGGAGACGCGACCTTTGGTGGCTATGGTGACTGAAACGCCCAACGGAGATGTATCGTAGCAAGTGAGCAAAGTAGACGAAACCGGGCTTGTGCATTCAATCGCAAACTCCCGAGGATCATGCCTGACTCGGCACACCCGCTCATCTTATCATAGGCTCATGAAGCGCAAACGGGACCGGTCGCCGATGGTCTTGAGAGACTCTTGCTTGGGCGAGGATGGAGTATGCTCGTCGGCTAGCATCTGAGTCGAAGATGCTTGGCGCCGCTTTGAGTGGTGTCTGGTGCGAACCGGCAAAAGTGACCGTGGATATCCAAAAAGAGTGGAAATCCGTTACCGTCTAATGCCGCAGTCAGTTGAGCGAGCAGAAGAGTATGCACGTGTTGTTTCGTTCACGCACTTGCACTCAACGGCATTCCAATACGGATTGAGGTGACATACATATAGAGTCGGAGGAAATCGCTAAGAAGAATTCGCCGCCGCTTTTTTGGAATATTGGACTGATACCCCAAAAGGTGCCCTCGAGAGGGATGATTCCTGGCCCGCGCAATGCCGAAAAACAACTTTGCGATCTTGTCGTATTTGGGTGTCGAAATGCAGAACCGAACCACCGATACAAGGGGTTTCAAGGCGTATAATCAGCCATCGTCTATACTTGAGAGGTTGATGGCTATCGTCAAAATCATTTGACCGCGCCGTATCGCATACAAAAATTCAGGAAAAATGGTAGCGGGAGAGGGACTTGAACCCCCGACACGCGGATTATGATTCTTCCTGATGATCTAATCAAGGCGCCTCACACCTACCCAATTCGCCCTATAGACCATTGGTATCGTTGAGCTTCATGCTTCGCACGTTGTATCGACACCTCTCGCGCCAAAACGTTCAAGCACAGGCCATTTGCTACCCGAGCGATACCCTAGCGGGACCGTTTGGCGAGCCTGCATGGGATGTCCACTCAGCCCACCCGCCGATAGAGGCAGATCGCCGCTTCATATTGGTGTTCGCGTACGCAGGCACGCTCCCCCTCGCCGAAGAAGTTTGAACTCGGCATCTAGACCAGCCTCATATAAACGCAATTCAACTCGATACCGCAGTCGTTTCCATCCATCGCGTTAGTGTGGAGAGGCCAACATTAAGGGCCTCAAGCACCCACATGATGAATTGTACCAATCGAGTAATCCGTATGAGGTGCTGATAATAGCAACTGATATCCCGGGTCATAATATGGCGGTGGGAATAGGCTGCGCACGCCAACCATGTTGCCGGCCCCCATCCACTCAATCGCATCCTTGAGTCGGTATCTGATAATACCGCGAACAGAATCGGAATAGTTCAAAATTCGCCGACCGCGAGACCCCCTTGCTCGAAAAAGGAGCCCGTGCTGTGCATGCGGACGCAAGAATACTGAAGGAGCGGCAATTCTAAGATCTATTACCTCAGAGTCGCTACTCGAAATCATGCCTTTTCTTGTTTTTGACCTACGGTCATCCTTTGATGCGAGAAGCAAAACGTAACCAAACTCGTCATCATCCGAAGCAATTCTGAGATCAAAATGCAAAAACTCATTGCTTCTCCCCGCTGATACCGCCTTATAAACCGAAAACCACAAGGCAATCCAAATATTATCTACTACATCAATCCAAGTGGTCTTTATTCCATAGTGCTGTAGCAGAGCTTCATGAGCATATTCCGGAAACGCGTCGAAAATAGAACAACTATTTTGGAATATTTTTAAAACAGACTTCAGAGCTTTGTGACGCCTGCCCTGAGCCGCATCGGTTGAAATTCCACGATACAGCGTAGGACCGAGCGCATCGTAGAGCTTGCTCTGCCCCCTTAGAAATATACGCTCATAAGGTTCAGCTGTGAATTTTAGGTAGCCCACTGCTTGTATAAGCGCAT
>BQIY01000216.1 GCA_021604265.1 Nitrospirales bacterium | reverse complement strand
GAACATATTTTTGATCGTCTCTATCAGATTCGAAATGATGGCTCACCATCGGTCGCAGGCTTGGGACTCGGGCTCTATATTTCTCAAGAATTGGTCAAGCTTCATGGCGGAATGCTTTCAGTCCACAGTTCTGTTGGTACGGGCAGTACATTTTTCTTTACTCTTCGTAAATCCCCTCAACCCGAATCGTAGAAGCAGTGAGAAAGAGAGGCTACTATGCAAAAACATATTTTGGTTGTCGAAGACGATGAACGCATCGTGAAAGCCTTGAGTGTTCGATTGAATGCCAAGGGTTATCATGTCCAGGCCGCTTACGATGCCATCATGGCCATCCAAAAAGCCATGGAACAACCTCCAGACCTCATTCTTCTTGATATCACCATGCCCGGAGGGAATGGACTGACTGTTGCGGAACGCATCAAATCCTCGACAAAGACGGCTCACATTCCAATTATTTTTCTCACGGCCAGCAAAGAACCTCATTTACAAAAACAAGCTCTTGACCTCGGTGCCGTGGCCTTTTTCGAGAAACCATTCGACTTTGAAGAAGTCCTCGCCACAGTCCGAGCTGCCCTGGAACACCCGAATGTGAATCTATCCGTGACAGGGTAAACAACGAAAGACCAACTCTTTTCAACCAACACGACTGCTATATGACGACAACCTTTGATCGAACATCGGCCACAGAAACCATTCATCTTTTGCTCATCGAAGACGAAGAAGATGATGCCTTTATTGCGCGTTCACTCCTCTCAAATATCCGGGGAGTCGAGTTTAATATTGATTGGGCATCTTCATATGAAGATGCCCAGGCATTAATCCGCAAAAACCATCACCAGGTATGTCTGCTCGATTACTGCCTTGGCGCTCGAACCGGACTCGAATTACTCCATGACGCCCTTCAATATGGCTGTAACGCTCCCATTATTATGATGACCGGAACCACTGATCGACACATTGACTTCCAAGCGATTCAACTGGGAGCAGCCGATTATGTCATTAAAGGCCAAATTGATGCGCCCTTACTCGAACGGGTCATTCGTCATGCCAGGGAGCGAAAAAAGGCGGAAATCGAACGAGAAGAACTCCACGCAAAACTCCTGGAGACCTCTCGGCAGTTGGGAATGGCGGATATTGCGATCAATATTCTCCATAATGTGGGAAATGTCTTGACCAGCATCAATGTGTCGGCGGGGCTCATCTCTCATTCTTTGCGGCAATCACACATTGAAGAAATCAGCCTCGTCGCTTCCATGCTGCAAACCCACCAAGATCACCTTGGTGAGTTTTTGACGAACGACCTGAAAGGGAAACTGATCCCGCAATATCTTGAAGAACTTGGGAAAAATTTATCTGCTCGCGTTCAACAGACCATCACGGAATCAGAATCCTTAGTGTCGAAGGTAGACCACGTCATGCAGATCATTGACACGCAACAAAATATCGCAAAACCAGGCATGATTCAGGAACCCGTTCGCCTCGCTGATTTACTAGAACAGGCTCTCATGATCAGTCGCGGGGAGCTGGATCATCATCATATTAACATCATTCAAGACTATGCCGACCTTCCCCAGGTCGTCCTTGATAAACATCAAGTGTTGCAGATTCTGGTCAATCTGATCCGCAATGCCAAACATGCGATGATGGCGCAAGTAAGAGAGGACCATAGCCTGACATTGCGAATTGAGCCTTGTTCTGACGAGGAAGGGTTTTTTCAGATTCTGATTATCGACACCGGAGTCGGGATTCCATCGGACCATCTCACCCGCATATTTGCTCAAGGGTTTACAACCAAAAATCAAGGCCATGGCATCGGTCTCCACAGCAGCGCCATCGCTGCTAAAAACTGCGGAGGCTCACTTCATGCCTGGAGTGCAGGAAAGGGACACGGAGCGACGTTCACGTTGAAACTCCCGAATACGGTGCAGCCGACATCCGGTTCACCAACTGAGGACTCATGGCCTTCATACACACCTACTCACACATCACCACTCTAAGCACCAGGGCAATTCGTCATACATCTTCGCAACATCGTGGCCATCGACATGAGAAAAGACCGCGGGAGATTTTTATTAGACGGGATTGGTCAATTGTCAGACGCCAAGCGAGGAATTGCGAGCACACTGGAGGCCATTCTATTGGTGGACAATTATTCATAGTTCCGCCACATCCGGCCATCTTTGGCTAACAAGGCATCCGCATCAGGCGGGCCCCAAGTTCCGGCTGGATATGTATGAATAGCATGAGTTCCCAGACTATCCCACACCTTAAGAATTGGATCAACAACACTCCACCCCAACTCGACATTATCACTTCGTTGAAAGAGTGTCGCATCGCCTGCCATCACATCATGGAGCAGCGTTTCATACCCGGTACTGGGCGCATCCCCAAAGTAATCGGCATATTGAAAATCCATGTCCACACTCCCCACTTGAACTTGTGGACCAGGAATTTTTGCCCCAAAACTTAAAGAAATGCCCTCATCTGGCTGTATACGAATGACCAGAACATTCGGCGTTAAGCGGTCCACGGGAGTCTTTCGAAACAGCATCAATGGAGCGGATTTAAATTGAATGACTACTTCGGTGACACGCTTCTTCATTCTTTTTCCAGTACGTAAGTAAAATGGAACACCTTCCCATCTCCAGCTTTCGATTGACAGCGTCATGGCCGTATAGGTTTCTCTCAAGGACGTTGCGGCAACATTGTCTTCTGATCGGTACGGCAGAACCTGAGTCCCGTGACACATGCCAGCCCCGTATTGTCCGGCCACGGTTGACTGCAAAACTTCCATGGGATTCATCGGCTGAATGGCACGAAGCAATTTAGCTTTTTCGTTGCGAACGGCTTCGGGATCAAACGCATTCGGAGGTTCCATGGCCACAAAGGCTAAAATCTGCAACAAATGATTGGGAACCATGTCGCGTAACGCGCCGGCCTTGTCATAATACATACCTCGATGCTCGACGCCTAGGGTTTCTGCGACCGTGATTTGAACATGATCAATGTATTGGCGGTTCCACACGGGCTCGAAAATACCATTGGCAAATCGAAACACTAAAATATTCTGAACGGTTTCTTTTCCCAGATAATGATCGATACGATAAATCTGCTTTTCCTCTAACACACTGCGCAAGGTGGAGTTTAGTGTCTGCGCAGACGGCAAATCATGTCCAAATGGTTTTTCAATGACGATGCGTCGGGCCTGATTTTTCTCTTGTGAGACCAGCCCCTTGGCTCCGAGATTTTGGACAATTTCGCCAAAAAAGGCCGGAGAGGTTGCCATATAATAGAGATAATTCCCGCTCGTACCATATTGTGCATCCAATTTAGAAAGCATTTTCTGTAAATGCCCATAGGTTTGTGGATCTCGAAAGTCCCCAGACAAATAATACAAACGGTCGAGCAGCCATTCTTTAATCGTTGACTCGATGGGGTGAGTCGAGAGCTCTTGAATGTCTCGCCGAATTTTGACGCGAAAGTCTTCAGTATTCATTGCCACGCCGTCAACTCCAAGAATGGCAAACTCTTGAGGCAAATGACGACTGGCGGCAAGGTTGGACAAAGCAGGAATTAGTTTACGTTTCGTCAGATCTCCCTGTGCCCCGAAGATCACAAAGATTGCCGGCGGCCGCGCCTGCCCTTGACCGGCTTGAACATAGGCGGCCGAGCTGTCATCTTGAAAGTTGAGTTCAATATTCTCTGAAAATTCTTCTGTGCCGAGAGATTCCTCGACAGGAGCCGCTTCTTGATCGGTTGAATTGGAAAGACCTAGATGGTTTGTGTATGACATCAGTTGTCCATTCCGACAAGGTCGTTAATCAGTTCATAGGTAAACATTGACATATCGATTTATCACCATTCTTGATAGTATCTTAGCACTCATGGCTGATAACGAAACACCTATGATGGAATAGTTTTACTCAAAGAAACGGCTTCAGAGATTCGACGGCGACATCCTTGAGGTGGCCCGGAATTGACAGACACCGGAAAAGGGGGACAAGATCTCCCCAAGGAGGTGTCGTATGGGCCAACGGAAGACTTTTACACCCGAGTTCAAACGTGAAGCGGTGCAGTTACTGGAAAGTGGCAGTTGTCCGGCCTTTCAGATTGCCCGGAACCTCGGCATCAAACGCAATCAATTGGCTAAATGGCAAGCCGAGCTGAGCACACACAAAGAGGCGGCGTTTCCTGGGTCGGATCGTCGACCGGGTTCGAAGGATGAAGTGAGTCGGCTGAAGCACGAGCTGGCCCAGGTGAAGGAAGAACAGGACATCTTAAAAAAAGCCGCGGCGTACTTTGCCAAGGAACTCCCGTGAAGTACGCCTTTATTGAGACCCAGCGACAGGAGTTCCCCCTCACTCGGCTCTGTCAGGTGCTTCAGGTCAGTCGGAGTGGGTTCTATGCGTGGCAGCGACGACCAGAAAGGCACCGCGCCCAACAGAATCGCCTCTTACTCGCTCGCATGCAGGTCGTGCATCAAGAAACCCGGGAAGCGTATGGCGCCCGCAAGATGTGGCAGTGGTTACGGCAAGAAGGGCTCGCCTGTGGTCGGCATCGGGTGGCGCGCTTACGGCGCCAAGCAGGTTTGGTCACCAAACGCCGCCGCTTTGTGCACACTATGCAAGCACGGGGTGAGAAAGTTGCCCGTCCCAACCGGCTGGAGCAGCAGGTTGCGGTGGCCGAGAAAAATTGCGTTTGGTGTGGTGATGTCACCTCCATTCCCACCCGAGCGGGGTGGTTGTATTTGGCGGTACTCGTGGATCTCTATTCCAGGCGCGTAGTCGGGTGGAGCATGAGTGAACGGCAGACGGTCACACTGGTGGTGGAGGCATGGCACCAACGGCACCCTGCAGCTGGCCTGTGGCACCATAGTGACCAAGGGCATCAATATACGGCAAGGCTCTATCACACGGGGTTGACCCGTCATGGCGTGCAGCTCAGCTTCAGTCGCAAGGGCTGTTGCTATGACAATGCCGTAGCCGAGAGTTTCTTCAGCACGCTGAAGAACGAACTGACCCATCATCGCTCGTTTCAGGATCGCCGGGAAGCACGGCAGGCAATCTTTGAGTATATTGCATGCTTCTATAATCGCCAGCGCCTGCCTCAAACACTCGGCTATCGTAGTCCCGAGCAATTTGAGCAGGAGGCGTCTGACTCTTAACTTGCTGTCTGTCGTTTTAGGGTCACCTCAC